>NZ_OZ246003.1:900000-1055000 GCF_965230365.1 Oricola sp.
CGCAAATTCCGGTCGGCCGCCTCGGCGAGCCGGAGGAAATCGCGCGCTGTGTGGTGTTTCTTGCCTCGGAAGAGGCCGGGTTTATTACCGGCTCAACCATTTCGGCAAATGGCGGCCAGTATTTCTCCTGATTTCGCTCCGGTTTCATCTTTATTGATACGTGTCATTTGATGGTTGTCATGCCGCTGGCATAGTCGCGGCATGACAAAACCGGATCATGATGTTGTCGTTATTGGCGGAGGCCTTGGCGGGCTCGCCGCTGCAGCTGTTCTTGCAAAAGGCGGGCGGAATGTCTGCGTCGTCGAAAGCCATGACGAGGTTGGCGGCGCCGCCTCCACCTACCGGATCGGCGATCTGACGATCGAGGCGGCATTGCACGAGACGGCCAATCCGTTCAACCCGGTCGATCCGAAACACTTTTTCCTGAAGCGTCTGGGGCTTCTCGATGCCATCGAATGGGTGCCGGTCGGCGGCTTTTATTCGGTGCGCGGGGGCCCGGTCGGCAAGGAGCCTTTTGCCGTCGGTCATGGATTCTCCGATGTTTGGCGGGCCTTCGCCGAGCGTTTCGGCGATCCGGGCACCGACAGGGTGCTGGAGCGGATGGAGGATATCTGCTCGGTGCTTGCCGGCCTGATGAAGGCCGGCAACGAGCACTCCGTCGCTCAGTTGATGCGATCCCTGTTCAAGGCGGGGCCTCTGGTCTCCGACTGGCGGCTGTCTCTGACAGACGTCTTCGATCAGGAGCTTGAAGGAAACGAAGCGGCGAAATGCGCGCTGGCGGCAAACCTGCCGTATTATTCGGATGATCCCGCGAAGCTGTGGTGGATCTTCTTTGCGGTTGCGCAGGGCACCTATATTGGAACCGGCAGCTACTATCTGAAGGGCGGTTCGTCAGCGCTAACGGGTACGCTTCGCCAATTCATCGAGGAGAATGGCGGCACGGTGCTGACCGGATGCGAGGTTCACCGGGCACAACCGCCTGACGGCGAAGCTGCGGCCGAGGTGGAGTACAGGCGGACGGGAAACGACAGGATAACGCGGCTCAAGACAACGGCGATTGTCGCCAACTGCGCGCCGCGGGTCTTGTCGGGCATGCTGCCGGAACCGCTACGCGCGCGCTTTTATTCGCCTTATCGCAAGCTCGAACCGTCGACGTCGCTCTTCAGCGTCTATTTCGGCGTCAATGCGGATACCGGGGGCGTATTGCCGCGCGAGTACTCGAACATGGTGCTGCCGCAATGGATGCGGTCCCTGTCCGACTATGCAATGGCAGGTGATTTGCTTGGGGCGATGCCGACGGGCCGCCTGCCGCCATTCGCCCTCGTCAATTACCGGGCGGCTGATTCCGGTCTTGGAGACGGGCAACTGGGCTTGATCACGGTCACCGGCATCGACCGGGTCGAGAACTGGGTCGGCTTGACGCAACACGAAGAAGCCGCGCGTCGCGAAGCCTGGAGCGATGCGATCCAGGAGGAAATCGAACGGTATTGGCCGGGGTTTTCCAGTCTGGTCGAGCAACGCCATTTCGTGTCGGCGGCATCGATGCAGCGATACTTGCGCACGCCCGGCGGCGCCGTTTACGGTTTTGCGACGCCGCCCCCGAAAAAACCGATCTGGTTTGGCAGGGAGAAGTCGCCGAAGACCGCGTTGCCGGGTGTGTTTCTCGCCTCGAGCTATGCCGGCGCCGGGGGATACTCAGGTTCGCTGGGCACAGGCGCCATGGCTGGCGACTTGGTCGAAGCCTGGTTGAAAAAATCGCGGGGCCGCAGCTAGAAGACGGGAAGGAGCCTGCCGGATTTGTTGCTGGGAAGCGGCGCAGTGCCCGGCATCAGGCCTTGCCGTCCAACTCCTCGCGCAGCAGCTCCAATTCCAGCCATTCCTCTTCGCTGGCCTCGTGTTCCGCCCGCAATCGCTCGAGCTTTGTTGCGGTCTGGCTGAACTTTTCCGGATCCTTCGAGAACAGCTGCGGATCGGCGAGCGCTTGCTCCAGCACGCCGATCTGCGCGGCGAGATCCTCGATCCTTCCAGGTAGGGTCTCCAGCGCGAATTTCTGCTTGTAGGACAGTTTCGCCCGGTTCGGCTTGAACCTTTCCGGCGCTTCGCGCTGTTGCTTCTTGCCGGGCGCATCCGGCTTGGAAGACGGCGTCTTGGCGGGCGGCGGGGCCGCCTCGCTTCGCTGCGCGATCATGTCCGAGTAACCGCCAGCATAGGCGATCCATCGTCCCTCGCCGGGGCGCGCCGCGTCAGGCGCGATGACCGCGGTTACGGTGCGGTCGAGAAAATCGCGGTCGTGGCTGACCAGGATTACAGTACCGGGGAAGCCGGCGACCAGTTCCTGCAGGAGATCGAGCGTCTCCATGTCCAGATCGTTGGTCGGTTCGTCGAGGATCAGGACATTGGCCGGCCGGGCGAGCGTTCGCGCGAGAAGTAGACGCGCCTTTTCACCGCCGGATAATTCCCGGATGGGTGTGCGGGCCTGTTCCGGCTTGAACAGGAAGTCTCTCATGTAAGAGGCGACATGCTTCTGCTGGCCATTGACGATCAGCGTCTGGCCACGCCCGTCCGTCAGGAAGTGTTCGAGCGTTTCGTCCGGCTTGAGCTGGTCACGGCGCTGATCGAGGATCGCCACATCCAGGTTCGTGCCGTGCCGGACCGTGCCCGTGTCTGGCTGCAACTGGCCCATCAACAGATTGACGAGGGTGGTTTTGCCGGCGCCGTTCGGTCCGACAATGCCGATCCGGTCGCCCCGGTGAATGCGCAGCGAGAAGCCGGTGACAAGCCGCCGGTCGTCGAAGCCCATGCCGAGTTCGTTTGCCTCGATGACGAGCTTGCCGCTGGCGCGGGTATCGGATGCGGCCAGCTTGGCCCCGCCTTCGGGACGCTGATGCTCGCGAAACGCCTTGCGCAGATCCGTCAACTCGCCGAGCCTGCGCATGTTGCGCTTGCGCCGTCCGCTGACCCCGTGGACCACCCAGTGTTCCTCGCGGGCGATCTTCCGGCCAAGCTTGTGATGTTCCTGTTCCTCGTTTTCGAGGAACTTGTCGCGCCAGTCCTCGAAGGAGGCAAAGCCCTTTTCGATTTCGTGCAGCGTGCCGCGATCGAGCCACATCGTCCGTTTGGACAGCTTTTCCAGAAACCGCCGGTCATGCGAGATCAGGACGATGGCCGATTTCGTGCGGGCCAGTTCGTCTTCCAGCCACTCGATGGCGGGCAAGTCGAGGTGGTTGGTCGGTTCGTCCAGCAGCAGGATGTCGGGCTGCGGCGCAAGCGTGCGCGCCAGCGCGGCACGGCGGGCCTCGCCGCCCGACAGGTTCCGCGTTTCGCCATCCGGGTCGAGACCCAGCGATGTCAGCAGGTAGTCGGCCCGGTAGCTGTCGTCGAGCGGACCCAGTTCGGCCCGCGCATAGTCGCCGATTGATGCATATCCACTAAGGTCAGGATCCTGCGGCAGGTAACGGACAGTGGTGTTCTTTTCGGTGACGACACTGCCGTCCAGCGCGTCGCCCTGGCCTGCGAGAATGCGCAGCAAGGTCGACTTGCCGCAGCCATTGCGCCCGACAAGCGCTATGCGGTCGCCGGCCTGGATCGACAGCGACACGTCGGCGAACAAAGGCGTTCCGCCGAATGTCAGCATCAGGTTTTCAGCGCGAAGGAGCGGGGGTGTTGCGGCCATGGTGCAATCGCAATGGGAAAGGCGCTATCTCCGCATTCCGGTGCGAAAATGCAAGGGCCGCGCCCGGCACATACCGGACGCGGCCCCGATCGATTCGTTCAGGCCGGTGTTACGGGCACTTGGCGATATAGGTCCTGCCGTCCGGATAACGGTAGCGGCAATTGCCGTCCGCAAGACGGCCGACCACGTAACCGGCGGCGCCACCAGCGACCGCGCCCAGCGCGATCTGGCCAGCATTGCCGCCGCCGATAGCCACGGCGCCAGCACCGATCGCCGCACCGGCGGCTGTGGACTGCTCGGTTGTCGAACAGCCGGAAGCGACAGCTCCGGCCACCACGAGGGCAGCAAGGGTGTATGCAATTTTCATGGGTGCTCTCCTTTGTTCCCGTCTCATCACTAAGCAGTGAATAACCGCCGGTGTGTGACAAGTATCACATCCCTTCATCTTGGCATTCAACCTGAGCAATGGCGACCGCACAACCTTTTGACAAGACGATTGCGACATTGTTTGCAGCGACATTCGACAGTGTCAGCGTAGAGCCGAGGCGAACATTCACATCATGTAACGGCCATTTTGCGGCGGTAATCGTTAGCCCCTCTAGATTGCTGAAGTTCATGATCGAGAACATCGTTCCGGCTGTCCAATCCGGCTTGAGCGGCGTTCCGGGGACGAGAGGCAGTGCTTCCTCGGCGCCGCTGGTCACGACGACGTCGATTTCTTCGCGCTTGGCGAGATCGATCGCCGTCGCGAGATTGAAGAAGGCGTGATCGGTGCGTTCCCCACCAATCCCGCCGCAAAGCAGGAGCGAGTCCGCGCCGCAGTCCAGCGCATGACGGATGGCGATCTCGCCGTCGGACATCGCCTTGTCAGGTACGTGGTTCTGGCGCGGAACATGGACGTAGTGATCAATGAGATGCTGATCCGCTGAATCGAAATCCCCGATCCACAATTCCGGTGTGACACCAAGTGCTTCGGCGTGCCGTATCCCGCCATCGGCGGCAAGTATCCTGCATCCTTCGATGGCGTGTTTAACGCGTGCGGTTGCTGTCAAAGCGCCGTCCAGAAGCACGGCGAAACGGGTCGATTGCGGGTTCTTCATCGCACGAGGACTAACGCGGCGGGTCACCTGCGCCAAGTCGCAATCGCAGTTTGGTCTTGATGCGGATGGCGCGCCGCTTTAGAAAGGTCGCGCTCTAACGGGGTGCCGCATTGCGGCTGAGAGGCAGAAGCCAACCCGAAGAACCTGATCCGGTTAGCACCGGCGTAGGGATTAGACGCAGATTGGCCGCTCCGGCTGCCCGCGCCTCAATCCCAGTTCAAACCAAGGAGGTGCGAAGTGCACAAGTACATACTGACGTTTCTCGTTGCGGGAACCCTGTCCGTCCCGGCCGCCGCCGACACGCTGACGATCTATACCTATGAAAGCTTCACATCCGAATGGGGTCCCGGTCCGCAGGTGGAGACCGCGTTCGAGGAAAAGTGCGGCTGCGATGTTCGTTTCGTTTCGGTCGCCGACGGCGTGGCGCTGCTCAACCGGCTGCGGCTGGAAGGCGGCAACACCGATGCCGACATCGTGCTCGGCCTGGACACGAACCTGGTCACCGATGCGAAGGCGACGGGTTTCTTCGCGCCGCATGGTATCGATACGACTCCCGTCACCGTGCCAGGCAACTGGTCGGACGATGTCTTCGTGCCCTTCGACTACGGGCATTTTGCGGTGATCTACGACACCGAGGCGCTGGCGGAAGCGCCGACGAGCATGCGCGCGTTTCTCGACGGCGACAGCGAGGCAAAGATCGCCATTCAGGATCCGCGCACGTCGACGCCTGGCCTTGGCCTGTTGCTTTGGATCCGCGAGATCTATGGCGATGACACGCCGGCGGCACTCGAGAAACTGCGCGAAAAGGTGCTGACCGTGACGCCGGGCTGGTCAGAATCCTACGGCCTGTTCACTGAAGGCGAAGTGCCAATGGTCCTGTCCTATACAACATCGCCGGCCTATCACATGATCGCCGAGGGTACGGAGCGTTACCAAGCGGCAGCCTTCGAAGAAGGGCATTACATGCAAATCGAGGTCGCCGGGATGACGGCCAACGGGGCCGAGAACCCGCTGGCCGCGCAGTTCCTCGAATTCATGATCAGCCCGGCCTTCCAGGACATCATTCCGCAGACGAACTGGATGCTGCCGGCGGCTGGGACATCCGAACCGCTCGATCCGGCGTTCGGCAAGCTTGTGCAGCCGGCGAAAACCCTGCTGTTTTCGCCGGAGGAAGTGGCGGCGAACCGCAAAGCCTGGGTCGATGAGTGGCTCGAGATCATGAGCCGTTGACACGCACAGGCCTTCGATTGACAGGCGCGGCAACGCGCCTGCGCGAAGGTCTTGCGGCCTGGGTGGCGGTCCTGGCGATCGCCACCCTGGCGGCCGGCGCGTTCCTGCCGCTTGGGGTGCTGGCATTTCGCCAGGCCGAGACCGGCTTGGAAGAGCTGCTTGCCGACCCGGTCGTCTGGCGCAGCCTGCGGTTCACGCTTCTTCAGGCAGGGTTGTCGACGCTCTTCTCGGTCATTCTTGCCATCCCTGTGGCGACCGCGCTGCACGAGTTCCGGGCGTTCCCCGGCCGGCGGCTGATCCTCTCGCTGTTTTCGCTACCGCTCGCGCTGCCGCAGATCGTGGCCGTTCTGGCAATTGTCGGGATTTATGGCGAGCGGGGTGTGGTCGTTGCGGCGCTGCAGTCCGTCGGCATCGATTTCCCCTCGGTCTATGGTCTGACCGGCATCCTGCTTGCGCATGTGTTTTTCAACATGCCGCTGGCGGTGCGGATCGTGCTCGGCGGGCTGACCGGAATGCCGGCCGAGTATGACCGGCTGTCGCACCAGCTTTCGATGGGCTTTGCGGCGCGGTACAGGCTCGTCTACTGGCCGTTCATGCGGCCCGCCGCGATGTCGGCGGCCTCGCTGATTTTCATGTTGTGCGTGACGTCTTTTACGGTCGTGCTCACGCTGGGCGGCGGTCCGCGGGCGACAACCCTGGAAGTCGCGATTTATCAGGCATTGACCTTCGATTTCGACGTTGGCCGGGTCGTCATGCTGTCGCTGTTGCAGGTCGGCGTAACGGTACTCGCCTTCGGCCTTCTGCTGCGCGCTGGTGGCGAGGTATCGGCGGGCGTCACACTTGGCGATGCGGCGGCGTTTCCGACCCGGCGCACACTGTTTGGCCGGCTGTGTGGAGCCCTGATCATCGCGCTTGGCACGATCTTCGTGCTGTCGCCATTCGCGATGATCGTCTGGCGCGGGCTTGCCGCCGACCTGCTCCGGCTGGCGGGTCAGCAAAGCGTTCGCGATGCGATCGCGACAAGCCTCACTCTGGGCTTCTGCGCAGCGGTGATATCCGTCGCTTTGTCATTCGCGCTTGCCTCCGGCATCGCGGTCCGGGCGGCGCGGCGCGGCTTTACCGGCGCGCCCGGAAACCTCGAACGGCTCTTTGGGCAGGCCTCAAGTCTCATACTGGTCGTGCCGCCGGTGGTGATCGCCGGTGGCTGGTTCATTCTGATCCGGCTGGTCGCGAGCCCCTATGTGGCCGCGCCGATCATGGTCGTCGTCGTCAATGCGGCGATGGCTGTCCCCTTTGCAATCCGCTTCATGCTTCCGGCGGTGCTCAACAGCGCGGAGCGATACGGACGCCTATGCGGTTCGCTCGATCTGCGCGGCTGGGCGCGGTTCCGGTTTGTCACCTGGCCGACAGTGCGCGGTTCGATGCTGTTGGGGTTTGCCTTTTCGCTGGCGCTATCGCTCGGCGATCTGGGCGTCATCGCGATATTCGGGTCGCAGGACGTGCAGACCTTGCCCTATTTGATCCTGCAACGCATGGGGAGCTATCGCACGGACGACGCGGCCGGGCTGGCGCTGATCCTGTGCCTCCTGACGATGGCGCTGATCGTGGTCGCCGACCGGGGCGGACGAAAAATAAGGACGAACACGAATGATTGAGCGGCCGGCGGGCGTGCAATGCCGCGCCCTGGAATTCAGCTATGCGCAGGCATCGGAGACAATGCGGTTAGACGGCTCGTTTGCGGCTGGCGAGGTCACGGCGGTGCTCGGGCCGAGCGGCTCGGGAAAGTCGACGCTGTTGAACCTGATCGCCGGCTTCGCCTCGCCGCTAGCCGGGCAAGTCCTTTTCGGCGGCATCGACATGACCGGCGCGCCGGTCGGGGACCGACCCGTCTCGATGGTATTCCAGGAGAACAACCTCTTCGCGCATCTGAGCGTCTACCAGAATGTTGCGCTTGGCGTTTCGCCGAATCTCGCATTGGGACAGGCGGACCGCGCAAGGGTCGAAGAGGCGCTGACCTCGGTCGGTCTGGCCGGTTATGGCTCCCGGCGTCCGGCGCAACTGTCGGGTGGCGAGCGGCAGCGCGTGGCGCTTGCGCGTGTGGTGGTGCGTCAACGCCCGGTGCTGCTGCTGGATGAGGCGTTTTCCTCGCTCGGCCCGGCGCTCCGGGGCGACATGCTGGACCTGTTGCGCAAGATCCAGCGGGAGCGCGGGATGACCGCGATCATGGTGACGCATTTTCCCGACGATGCATTGCGCGCTGCGTCGCGGGTCATGTTCATCGAATCAGGCACGATCATTGCGGCGGGGCCGACGGCGGAGATCCTCGACGCTGAAACCGCACCGTCCCGCGTGCGCGACTATCTCGGCGCCAACCGGTCGGACAGGTTCGAAAACTGACGCGGTTTCGCCAAAATTGGCTGGCATTCGCCTTTACGAGGCGACACCCCATATAGTGGCCCGGCAGATGCCCCTTGTTTTACACTGCGATCCACCTGTATGCCTGCGGCCCGGCCACCGCTTCAGGCCGATCCAATTGACCGCCAGTGCGAGCGGAGCCGAATGATCGATGGCGCAAGGATGAACTCGTTGGCTCGTTTCGGCAGGCGTCGTGGACGGCTGCGAAACGGAGTGCGCGCAGTGGCGGTTTGCGCTATCGCGGGTGTTGTAGCCGCGTGCCAAAGCTTCACGGATCTCGGATTGGAAACGGGGATTCGGCCGTCGGACAGCCCGATCATCGCGCAGAATGTCCGTTCGGGCCGGCTGGCGCGGGTTGGCGAGGCCCAGCACCCGAAAATCCTTGCCACCTATGGCGGCGAATACGCCAATCCAAAGCTGGAGCGGATGGTCGCGGGCATTGTCGGAAAGCTTGTCACCGTTTCGGACAATCCGAGCCAAGTCTACCAGATCACCATCCTCGATTCGCCGAATGTCAATGCCTTCGCCTTGCCGGGCGGCTATCTCTACATCACGCGCGGCCTTCTTGCGCTGGCGAGCGATTCGGCCGAACTGGCCGCGGTGATCGCCCATGAAATGGCGCATGTGACGGCCAACCACGGGGTGCTGCGGCAACAAAAGGAAGCCGAGGTCGAGTTGGCCAGCCGCGTTGTCAGCGACGTGTTGTCGGACAAGGACGCGGGGCGGCGGGCACTGGTGCGCGGCAGGCTGCGGTTGGCGCAGTTCTCGCGCAATCAGGAGCTGCAGGCCGACGCCATCGGCATCGCCGCCATCGGCGAGGCCGGGTTCGATCCCTATGCGGCGGCCGATTTCCAGGAGACGATGTCGGCCTATACGGAGCTCAGAAACGCCGCCGGATACGGCAATTCGGGACTGGATTTCCTTGCCACGCACCCGTCGACGCCGCAGCGCATCGATCTGGCGGTCAGCCATGCCCGCAAGTTCGGACCGCGCGGCAGCGGTACACGCGAACGCGAAGCCTATCTGGCGGGTATCGATGGCATGCTCTATGGCGACTCGGCCGAGGAGGGCTATGTCCGCGATCAGGTCTATTCGCATGTCGGGCTCGGCATCAGCTTCAAGTTTCCTGACGATTTCGACATCGATAACCGCGCCGAGGCGGTGCTCGGCGCGCGGGCGTCCGACAGTGCTGCAATCCGCTTCGACGGCGTGGATGTGCCGACCAGGCAATCATTGGGCGACTACATCGCCAGCGGCTGGGTCGAAGGGCTGGATACCGCCAGCATCCGGCCGATTACCGTCAACGGGCTGAATGGCGCTACGGCGCGGGCGACGGCCGACCAGTGGGATTTCGATATCACTGTTTTGCGTGCCGGCAAGGCGGTTTATCGCATTTTGACCGCCATGCCGAACGGCGCGACCTCGCTCGACAGCCTCGCAGCCGAGGTGCGTAACAGTTTCCGTCTGCTCTCGGATGCGGAACGCAGCGCCCTGCGCCCGCTGAAGCTCACGTTGGTGACCGCGCGCAAGCAGGATACCGTGGGCAGTCTGGCGCGACGCATGAAGGGCGTCTCGCGCAAGAAGCAGACCTTTGAGGTGCTCAACGACCTGCGCCCCGGCCAAGCTGTCGAGGCAGGCCGGCAATACAAGATCATCACCGATTCAATCTAGCCAGGAAACGCTCTCGGGCATTGCCGTCAGTTCAGATGCATCTCGGCCAGGCCGGGGTCGTCGCGGACCAGCGCGCTGCGCAGCTTCTCGAGCGCCCGGTTCTCGATCTGACGGACGCGCTCCTTGGATATGCCAAGCTGGTCGCCAAGCGATTCCAGCGTTGCGCCGTCTTCGGACAAGCGCCGCTGCTGAATGATGCTTTTCTCGCGGTCGTTGAGCACGTCGAGCGCGCCGCGCAGCCATTCGCTGCGCCTTTGGTCATCGATGACGTTTGCGACGAGTTCGTCCTGCAAAGGCCGGTCATCGACGAGGAAATCCACCCGGGTCGCCGACGACTCGTCATCTGCGACGGGAGCCGACAGCGAGGTATCCGGGCCAGAAAGCCGCGAATCCATCAACTCGACATCCTTTTCTGAAACGCCAAGGGAATCCGAAATCTGCCGGTACATCTCGCTTTGAGATTGCCTGGCGCTCGACTGCGACAGCCGTGCCCGCAAGCGGCGCAAGTTGAAGAACAGCGCCTTCTGGCTCGAACTGGTCCCGCCGCGCACGATCGACCAGTTGCGCAGAATGTAGTCCTGCATCGATGCCCTGATCCACCAGGTCGCGTAGGTCGAGAAGCGGACTTCGCGCTCCGGCTCGAACCGCGCCGCGGCCTCCAGTAGCCCGACATGTCCTTCCTGCACGAGATCGTTCATCGGCAGGCCGAAATTGCGGAACTTCGAGGCCATGGAGATTACCAGACGCATATGAGCGGTCGTGATTTTGTGAAGGGCGTCCTGGTCCTGCAGGTGTTTCCACTGCAATGCCAGCTTGTGTTCTTCGTCGCGTTCCAGATAAGGCGCCGCCATTGCGGCCTTGACCATCGTCCTTCTTGCAGGCTCCAAAGTCATTTCGCTCTCCTGGAAGACAAGCTACGTCTGCAGCTTACTACGCCCAGGTTTCAAGAGCGGATCACAATCGGGTGACAGCGGTCAGTACTTTGCTGTCTGGCCGTCCAACAGTCTGCTCCAATCGCAAGCGAAATCTAGGTTCTCCAACCCAGCAAGTAATGCTCGATCTGACCGATCACTGCACTGACGATGACGCCAAGTAGCGACAGGATGACGACGCCGGCAAACAGGCGTTCAAGGTCGTAGAGCGAGCCGGCCTCGAGGATGTAGGCGCCGATCCCGTATTCGGCGCCCAGCATCTCAGCGGCGACAAGCAGGATAATCGCGATGGCCAGGCTGATGCGCAGTCCCGACAGGATACCGGGCATGGCGCCGGGCAGGACAATCTTGCGGACGATGGAGAACCAGGTCAGGCCGAAGCTCTGGCCCATCCGGATCAGGGAGCGGTCGACATTGTCGACGGCGCCGTACGTCGCGACCACGGTCGGTGTGAAGGTCCCGAAGGCGATCAGCGCGTATTTCGATCCTTCATCGATCCCGAACCAGATAACGAAGAGCGGCAGGAGCGCGATCTTCGGTATCGGAAAGACCGCCGCGACGAGCGGCACGAGGCCGGCGCGGACAAGCGTGAACAGGCCGATCAGCACGCCGGTTGCAATGCCGATACTCGCGCCAAGGGCGGCGCCGATGATTAGCCGGCTGATCGACGGCGCGATATGCTTGAACAACAGCCCGCTTTCCCACAGCTCCACGAATGTCATGAACACGTCGGACGGGCGGGGCAGGGTCAACGCCGAGATCCAGCCCGATCGGGTTCCCCATTCGGTAATCGCGATCAGCACCACGAAGACCATGACGCCGATCCAGCGATGCGCTTTCGGCGCGAAACCGCCGCCGCGAAACCTGACCTCGATTGGCGTCGATGTTGCAGTCGATTCAGACATCGATCAGCTCCTTGTCGGCAGCGCGGGCTTCCTCTCGCATCAACTGCCACAGCTGGTCGTGTTTGCGCTGGCAGACGGGATCGCCCCACCGGCGTTCCTGGATCGGCGTGTCGATCTCGATAATCTCGCGGATTTTTCCGGGTCGTCGAGACAGCACGGCGATCTGGTGGCCGAGCCTGACCGCCTCTATCAGGTTGTGGGTCACGTAAACCGCCGTGAATGGTTGGCGCGTCCACAGACCGACGAGATCATCCATCAACAGTTCGCGCGTCTGGGCATCGAGCGCCGAAAGCGGTTCGTCGAGCAGCATGACTGCCGGATTGACGGCGAGGGCCCGCGCGATCGCGACACGCTGTTTCATGCCGCCGGAAAGCTGTTTTGGGAGCGCGCGCGCGAATTCGGACAGGTTCGTGCGGTCCAGTACGTCATCGATGACGGCGCGGGCTGCCGCACCGCGAATGCCGTGATCCTCCAGCACCAATGAAATATTGCCCTGCACGCTTCGCCAGGGCAGCAACGCAAAGTCCTGAAACACATAGGTCAGCGGGTTCAGGCAACCCGGCTGCGGTGCGCCGATTTGCAAGACCCGTCCGCTGGTCGGACGCTCGAGACCGCCAATCAGCCGCAGCAGCGTGGACTTGCCGCATCCCGAGGGGCCGACAAGGCAGATGATCCGGCCCGTGGGGATTGCCATGTTGATGTCGGAAAGGACTTCAGTCTCGCCATAGGAATGGCAGATCGAATCGAGCGATATTTCCATTTTTCGGGCACTTCCTGGCATGCGGCGGCGCTGTGAGGCGCCGCCGCGGGTGGAGAAGTTGTCAGGCTTCGTAGGTTTCCACGTAGCTGCCGTCGACCAGCGTATCGAGCGTGATGTCGGCGTCGACCAGGCCCTCCGACTGGAACCACTCCAACTGGTCGCGAACCGACGCGATGTTGAGCCGCGATCCGTCGTTGATCCGCATCGTGCCGTTGATGATGGATGGAGCGGCCTTTTCGCGGGGCCGGTCGGTGTAGACGTATTTGTGGATGAGATCGACCATCTCGTTGACGCCGGAATCGCCGCCGGCCTTGTCGATCATCGTTTTATTGTAATCGCTGACACCCCGCCCGAAGCTCGCCAGGAAGTCGCCGGTCTGGCCGCGTTCGTCGGCCGCGTTGGCGGCGGAGGTAAAGACCGTCGTGATCTGGTAGTGCGGCAAATAGTCGGAGATGTTGCCGATGATGTGGACGGCGCCCGAGCCGGCGAGCGGCTTGGCGATATGCGGCACGATCGACCAGGCGTCGATCTGTCCGGACTTCAGCGCACCGATGATGGCGCCGACTTTCTGCAGCGGCTTGTAGGACATGGAGACGCCTTCGGCGGCAGCCACCTTGGCGCCCATGTAGTGGAACGACGAACCGGCCGTTGAAATGCCGAAGGTCTTTCCGTCCAGCGCGGCGGGGCTGTTCAGCCCGGCCTGGAACGCAGCATCGGATGCGAGGATTTTCTGGCCGTCGATGCCGGGCTCCTCGCTGAGTGCACCGCCGATGACCTTGATGGCGCCCTTGTCCGCCAGCGATATCAGGCCGCCGGAAATCGCCGTGACGGCATAGTCCACGTCGCCTGACGCGATGGCGACCGCCATCGGCTGTGCGGCCTGAAAGAACTTGAGTTCGATATCGAGGCCGGCGTCGGCGAAGTAGCCGCGCTCCAGGGCGATGAAGCTGCCCGAATGCGAGGTGAAGCGCAGAGCGCCGACGACGATCTTATTGTTCTGCGCAATTGCCGGCGCCGGCAAGGTCGTCGCGGCGGCGGCCGCTCCGATCAGGCCCAGCGTCTGGCGTCTGTTGAGTTTGGTCATGGTTTCCTCCCTTTTTCCGGCCCCGTTCGGAAGCCGATCTCCTTTAAAGTCCCATATCGGCGGCGATATCCTCATCGAGAATTTGCAGGGCCGCTTTTGTGTCGCGCTTCAAAATCGCTTCGCGCAAGCGCGCGTGGCGATGGGCACGCGCCGCAAAGTCGATGCGGCCTTCGCGCAGCAATGCCAGCCGGAAGCGCCGCGACTGGTTGTAGAACTTGTCGGACAACTCGATCAGGCGCGGCGAGGCGCACGCCTCCATCAGCGCGATCGTCAGGTCGCGGCAGGCGTTGTCCCATTGCAGCGCGGTTACGTCGTCCGGCGACTGCTGCACGGCGTCATCCGCCCGGCTCATGGCATGCAACGCGGCCACCACACGCGCTTCCCAGGCGACCTCGCCGCGTTCCAACGAGCGGGCGAGCCCGAGTTTTTCGATCTCCAGGCGCATGAGCAGGATATCGCGGAGATCGTCTTCGGTCGCCGAGGTGACGCGGAAGCCGCGCTGCGAGGTCGCCTCCACCATGCCTTCGGCTGCGAGCATGCGCAGCGCCTCGCGCATCGAGTGGTTGGAGCCGCCATAGCGCTGACGAAGCGCGTCGATCTTCAGCTTCTGGTCCGGGTGCAGGATGCTGAACGAGATGTCGCGGCGAATTGCCGACGCCAGCATCGCCACCACCGTATCCTCCTCGTGAGCCCGACCGGAAAAGAACAACTTTGCACCCTTAAATCAAAAATGTTGGATCATTTCCTGATCGTTGGGTCAGAGCTTGTCAAGACAAGGCCGGGTCGGTGGCGGGTGGATTGCAGCCTGCCGAAAACGAAAAAGCCCGGCGCAGAGGCCGGGCTTTTCAAAAGCAATCAGAAGATGCGGCTAGGCCGCTTCGTCCTGTGCGTCGCTCTCGTCGTTTTCGGCTTTCGCGCCACGCTTCGGACCCTTGTTCAGATTGGTCTCGATCAAACGCACGGCCTCGGTATCGGAGATCTTGTTGACGGCGGCGATCTCGCGCGCCATGCGATCCAGCGCCGCCTCATAGAGCTGGCGTTCCGAATAGGACTGCTCGGGCTGGTTTTCCGCCCGATAGAGATCGCGGACCACCTCGGCGATGGAAATCAGGTCGCCCGAGTTGATCTTGGCGTCATATTCCTGAGCGCGCCGCGACCACATCGTGCGCTTGATGCGGGCCCGGCCCTGGAGAATTTTAAGCGCACGCTCGACGAAATCGGGTTCCGACAGCTTGCGCATGCCGATCGACAACGCCTTGGCGACCGGAACTTTCAGCCGCATCTTGTCTTTCTGAAACTCGATAACGAACAGTTCCAGGGTGTGGCCGGCGACCTCCTGCTCTTCGATGGTCGTGATCTGGCCTACGCCATGGGCCGGGTACACGATGAACTCGTTGGTTTTAAAACCCTGCCGTTGAGATGCTTTTTTTGAGGCAGTTGCCATACTGTTTTTACTCCATGACCGGGTGCCGCCGGCAATGATCCGGGCGCCACCAGAGCGTGATCCTCGTCATTCTTGCACGCGCACAAAGTTCATCTTCCGGGGGCTACCGATAAGGCCAAAACAGGCCATTCCGATGTTCCACCGGTTGCTGAGACGATCCTTCAATGTGAGAGCGTCAGACAGCCCAAGAGCGTGACGTGCGATGACATTCGAACTATATAGCACAAAAACGCGCGATTTTCAATGCGTTGCGCGTAACACAAAATCCCGTTGCGTTAACGAGTCGCCGCAAACCGGCCCAATCGCTGCAATCGCCGGGTATGTTGCCGTTTCAGTCTCCCTGTCCGGGCTCCGGCGAGAAATACAGTTCATACTTGTTTTCGACGCCGTCCATTTCCTTCGAATCGCCCGGCGGCTCACGTTTGACCGTGATATTCGGCCATTTGTCGGCATATTCGGTGTTGATTTGCAGCCATTTCTCGAGGCCTGGCTCGGTATCGGGCCGAATGGCGTCGGCCGGGCACTCCGGTTCGCAGACACCGCAGTCGATGCACTCGTCCGGGTGGATCACGAGCATGTTGTCGCCTTCATAAAAGCAGTCGACGGGACAAACTTCCACGCAATCCATGTATTTGCAGCGAATGCAGTTGTCGGTGACGATATAGGTCACGGTGGTGCTCCGGGAGACGTCTGCCGCAGGCGCGGCGGGGTTCAGCGCCTTTCGGTAATCCCTTTGTCATATGGGTTCAAGGGGGCAACACTCCCGACGCGGAAACGATTTTTGCGCGTTTCGCTTCAGTTCAGCGAAATTGTTCCGCTGTCGCCAATGAGCATGCGGCGAAAGGCCTCATAGGACGCTTTGGGCGTTCGCCGTTGCGTTTCATAGTCCACATGCACGAGGCCGAAACGCTTTCCGTATCCCAACGCCCACTCGTAGTTGTCGAGCAACGACCAGGCGAAGTAGCCGCCGACCGGAACGCCTTCGTTTGTGGCGCGCATCACCGCTGCGAGATGGTCGTTGAAATAGGCGATCCGCTGGCGGTCCGCGATCGTGCCGTCTTCGATCCGGTCGTCGCTCGCCATTCCGTTTTCGGTGACGATGATCGGCAAGTCGCCGGTGTAGTCGCGTTTCAGCCGCGACAGGGTGGCGTAGAGACCGTCTGGGTAGACCTCCCAATCCATTGCCGTCTTGGGCAATGGCCCTTCGACCGCCTCCAGTGACGGCCAGGGCTGCCGGGGTGCGTCGCGCAGAATGCTGCGCGTGTAGTAGTTGACACCGAGCCAGTCGAGCGGCGCGGAGATGGCCGCCATATCGTCGTTGAAGCCGGTTGGCATGTGCGCTGCGAGCGTATCGAGAATGTCGGCGGGATAGGTGCCATGCATGAGCGCCTGAACGAACCATCTGTTGTAGATCCCGTCATGGCGTTTGGCGGCCGCGATATCGGCATCCGAATTGCTCGCCGGATTGGCGTGTTCGAAGTTGAGAACGATGCCGAGTTTAGGGATCGCGTTTGCCCGCAAGACCTCGATAGCGCGGGCATGCGCCAACAGGACATGGTGCATCGCCCGGGCAGTGGCCCGGATGTCGCGCATGCCGGGCGCGTGCGCGCCGATGAAGTGGCTGAGCCACGAGACGCACCAGGGCTCGTTGATTGTCGCGACGGCGGCCATTCGGTCGCCGATCAGCTTGGCGACGATTTCGGTGTAGTCGGCAAACCAGCCGGCGACGTCCCGGTTGCGCCATCCGCCGAGATCGGAAAGCGCTGCCGGCAACTCCCAGTGATACAGGGTAAGATACGGTTTCAGGCCGCGTTCGAGGATCGCATCGGCCAGGCGGTCATAAAAGTCGAGACCGTCGCGATTGGGCGTCCCGCGGCCCTCGGGCAGAATACGCGACCAGGAGGTGGAAAACCGGTAGGCGCCGAAACCCGCGGCGCGGACCAGGTCCAGGTCCTCGCAAAAGCGATGATAGTGATCGCAGGCGAGCGCGCCGGTTTCCGCGTTGACGACGTTTCCCGGCGTCGCGGCAAATGTATCCCAGTGCGAAACGCCGCAGTTGCCATGGGCGGCGCCCTCGATCTGGTAGGCGGCGGTCGCAGCGCCGAAGATGAACTCTGCCGGAAAGTCGGTGCGGGCAAGCGTCATGTCCATGTCGATACCTCTCTTCGGGCGCTAGGTTGGGATCAGTCGATGCCGCCTTCCCGGTTTGAGAAGCGGTCGATTTCGCGGCGTTCCTTCTTGGTCGGGCGGCCTGCGCCGGGCGTCCGCTCCGCTGGAGCACGGTCAAGCGCGCTCGACGGTTTGGCCGGCGCTGGTGGCGACAGGTCCTCGTAAAGCAAACGGGCTTCCGGCGCCGGGCCGCGCCGCGTGCCACAATCGGCGATCCGGTAGACAAGCACCCGACGATCCAGCGTGATCGTCAGCACGTCATCCGGCTGCACCTCGCGGCTGGCCTGCGCAATCTTCTCGCCATTGACCCGCACCCGGCCGGCCTGCGTCATCTTGGCCGCCAGGGTGCGCGATTTCGCCACCCTGGCAAAAAACAGCCATTTGTCGATGCGCTGGCGGTCCGCAGCCATGGGCGCCGGCTATTTCTCGAGCTGCTGCTTGAGCGCGGCCAGTTTGGCGAAGGGCGAATCCGGATCGACCGGCTTCTCGCGCCGCTGCGGTTTCTGGTTCGGCTTGGGACCGTCGGAACGGTTTTCGGGGCGCGGACCCTTGCCCTTGCGCTTCGGCCGCCCGCCGTCCTCGTGCTTCTTTCCGCGCTGTTTGCCGCGTCCGCCCGCATTGTCCTGTTGTTCATGTTTCTGGCGGGCGCCGCGGCGGTTGCGGTCGCCGCGCATCTGATACCAGACAAGAACGGGCTTGGGTTCTTCGGCCGCCGTCCCGGTTGCTTCGCCAGTCGCCTGTGAAGCCGGTTCTTCAGCTATTGCGGCCACGGGCTCCGGCGCCGGCGGCTCGGCGGCGGGTTCGCTGACCGCTTCCGGGCTCGCGGGCACGGATTCGCCGGTCTCCGTTACGGTCGGTACTTCGTCGGCGGGCGCTTCGCCGGCCGACGCATCCTCGGCCGGTTCGGTCGCAGCGTCAGGCGCAAGCGCGGCTTCCGCGCTGTCGCCGGCAGCCTCCGGCGTGGCAGCGGGCTGCGGCGCTTGGGGCTGCGGCACTTGGGGTTGCGGCGCTTGGGCTTGCGGCGCCTGGGCTTGCCGCAATGCGTCCATCTTCGCCTCGAATTCCTCCGGCTGCAGTACGTCATGCCGGTAGCCGAGGCTTTTGAGCACGGCCTCCATATCGTCGGCGGTCGCGCCGAGAATCGACATCATGGCTGGCGTAACGAAGAACCGGCCACGACCGGCCGCGCCGTCGGGCAGATCGCCGCTGGCTTCGCGCCACTGCAAGGCAGGGCGGATCAGATCGGCCAGGCGTTCGAGGATGTCGACCCGCACGGCGCGCGAGCCGAGGTGCCGGTAACCGGCAAGCTTGTAAAAAGCAGTGTCGTACTGGGTCTCCGGCACCAGCGATGTCCGGCCCGTCGACAAGAGATGCACCACATCGCCGTAGCCCGGCTTCTCCCGCCCGTCGTTCTGCAGTGCCCACAGCAGCGTCAACAGGCCGGCGGGTGCGGGCTTGATCAGCGCCGGGATGAAGATGTGGTAGAAGCCGAACCGCACGCCGTAACGGCGCAGCGCGGCGCGGCCGTCCTGATCGAGCGAGCGGATCTCGTCGGCGATCTCGCGGCGCTGCACGATGCCGAAGTTCTCGATCAGCCTGAAGCCGATGCCGCGCGCAATGCCCGACAGTTCGTCGGCCTTACTCAGATCGACCAACGGCTTGAGGTGCGTCTCGATATGATGCGCCAGAAACCGCTCGGCGCGGGTGGCGACCTGCTCGCGATCCGGCCCGGTCAGTTGCTCGTCGGCAAGCAGCACAAGCCGTGGCTTGAGCCATTCCTCGCCGGCGACGATCGAGGCGACGGGCGCTCCGAGCCAGCGCAGCACGCCGTCGGTTCCGATTGCCAGATCGTTGTTGCCGGACGCGGCGAACCGGCCCGCCCGTTTCTCGAATTCGGCTGCAAGGCCCTTGGCCGCGGCGGTCCGGACAGCCTTGGCGTCTTCGCCTTCCGCAGTCCGGTCGGCGGTAAAGCGGAAGCCGTCCAGCTGTCCGACATGATGGCCCTCCACGATCACGTCGCCGCCGGGGCTGATTTCTGCTTCCATTGTCACGTTCTCTCGCAGGCGCTTCATGAGTGCCGATGTCCTGCGGTCTACGAAACGTTTCGTCAACCGCTCATGCAGCGCGTCGGAAAGCCTGTCTTCTATTTCACGGGTTCGTTCCTGCCAATGGACAGGGTCAATCAGCCATCCCGGGCGGTTGGCGACATAGGTCCATGTCCTGATCTGGGCGATGCGCGCCGAAAGCGTATCGATCTCTCCATCGGTGCGGTCGGCGCGTAACACCTGTTCGGCCATGTAGTTCTCGTCGACATGGCCGCTCTTCACCAGATCGAAGAAAATCTGCGAAATGATGTCGGCGTGCTGGGCCGGCGCGATCTTGCGGTAATCGGGCAGGACGCAGGCATCCCACAGAAGCCGGACTTCATCGCGGCCGGTGCATTTGTCGGCGACGGTTCGGTCGCGGGCGAGAAATTCGAGCGCCCGCTGGTCGACGGCGGGCAGCGCCTTGGTCAATCCGCGTTCATTCGGCGCGACGTCCAGCGATGCGCGCAATGCGTCAATCGACGTGAAATCGAGCGCGCGCGAACGCCATTGCAGCATCTTCACCGGCTCGAAGTCGTGGCTTTCGATCCTGCGCACCAGCTCGTCGTCCAGCGGGATGGCCCGGCCGGAGACGCCGAATGTGCCGTCGCGGATATGGCGGCCGGCGCGGCCGGCGATCTGGCCCATTTCGGCCGGGTTAAGGTCCCGGAAACTGTAGCCGTCGAACTTGCGCAGCTGGGCGAAGGCCACATGGTCGACATCCAGATTCAAGCCCATGCCGATTGCGTCTGTGGCGACCAGGTACTCGACGTCGCCGTTCTGGTAGATCTCCACTTGCGCATTGCGGGTTCGCGGCGACAGCGCGCCCATCACCACGGCTGCGCCGCCGCGTTGGCGCCGGATCAGTTCGGCGGTCGCATAGACCTCGTCGGCGGAGAAGGCGACAATGGCGCTGCGGCGTGGAAGCCTGGTGATCTTGCGCGATCCAGCATAGGCGAGGTGCGACATGCGGGGCCGGTCCACGATGTCGATGCCCGGAAGCATGGCGAGCAGAATTCCGGCCATCGTGCCGGCGCCGAGCAGCAGCGTTTCCTCGCGGCCGCGCAAATGCAGCAGCCGGTCGGTGAAAATGTGACCCCGTTCCAGATCCCCGGCGAGCTGGATTTCGTCGATCGCGACAAAGGCCGTATCGGTCTGCGGCGGCATCGCCTCGACCGTGCAAACCGAAAACCGGGCCTTCGGCGGCGCGATCTTTTCCTCGCCAGTGATCAGGGCGACGTGGTCGGCGCCGACCTTCTGGACGACGCGGCCATAGACCTCGCGCGCGAGCAGGCGCAGGGGCAGACCGATCATCCCGCTCGAATGGGCGACCATCCTTTCGATGGCGTAATGGGTCTTGCCGGTGTTCGTTGGACCGAGCACCGCCCGGACACGGTGTCCTGAGAAGATTTCGGGAGATGTTGACTCTGACATGAAATTCGAATCCGGGGGATTTCCGGGCGTGGGAGCGGGAAACAGGTCGGTAAGCGGTTTAACACGCCCAATCGACAATTAAAGGGCGAAAAAAGCGCGAATTCATGACGCCCGGACCCACTTTCGGTTGCAGAATTTAACAACCAGAACGAGTCTGGAACGAATCGGCGACGAATCGCTGACTCTCATAGGTTGCATCTTTGTTCCCCACCATATCTTGTGGGTGCATCGCTTGATCGCACCATTTGCTGATTCCGTTTCCCGCAGACGCATGGCAATTCCTGTTGCGCTGTTAACGGTTCGCGCCGCGTTTTCGCGAAGAATCGTAACGCGTTGAATTTGAAGTGCTTTAGACAGGATTTGTTAACCATTGTCTTTAACGGTTGGTTAGGTTTTCGTTAAGAATCAGAACCGAGGCGGAACGAAGCGGCGACGAATCGCTGATTTCCCCGTGTTCGCGATCCGTTCACCACCATATGTGGTGTGATGCGATCCTGGCCAATACAACCATAGCGATTCATCCGTACCGAAACCGCTTTGATGGCAGGCCAATTCGTTAACAACAGCCCCCGCAATGCATGCCGAATGCCCGCCGGATCAGTTTTTCGCGGTTGCCGCATCGATCAGGCGGTAAGCGTCGGCGCTTGCCCAGTCAGCCGGTCCGTTCATGTTGGCAATCACGCAATTGTTCTCGTCGACCAGCAGCGTCACGGGCAATCCGAAGGCTAGGCCTTCTTTCTTCAGCGTGTTGAACACGCCGATTGTCGGGTCGTGGTAGAAGGCGAGATGCTCAAGGCCGATATCCTCGGCAAAGCGGCGCGGTTTTTCGTCCGAGCCGCCATCGACCGAGATTGCGACGACATCGAAAGCCTCGCCGCCCTTGTCCGCCTGCAGGCGGTCGAGCGCCGGCATTTCCTCTCGACACGGTGCGCACCAGGTCGCCCAAAGGTTGACAAGGCGGACTTTGGCGCCGGTGTCGGCAAAGGTGACCGGCTGGCCCGCCGGATCGTTGAATGCGAGACCGGAAAGGTCGTTCGGCGAGGTCCGGTTGGCCATCGAAGCGACATCGCCGCTCAGAAACGGCTTCAGTTCCGCACCCTGCGCTATGGCAGCCGAACACGTGGCGTGTCCGGCGGCATTGCCAGAATGCGCGCCGTAAGCGTATATCCCCGCAGCGCCGGTTACGGCGCCAAGACCGATTGCGACAGCAGCAATTGTCGCGATCGACGGGCCTTGGCGGGTTGCGGGGCCATTCTCAGATTCCGGGGTATCCTTCTTCATGTCCGATGACATCGACAACAAAAGCTCCAATCAGATGTGGGGCGGGCGTTTCGCATCCGGCCCGGCCGCCATCATGGAGGAAATCAACGCCTCCATCGATTATGATCGCAGGCTTTTCGCGCAGGATATCGAGGGATCGATTGCCCATGCGACCATGCTTGCCGACTGTCACATAATTTCGGCATCGGATCGCGACAAGATTATTCACGGGCTGAACACGATCCGGTCAGAGATCGAAGCGGGCGGATTCTCGTTCTCGCGCAAACTCGAGGACATTCACATGAATGTCGAGGCGCGGCTGGCCGACCTGATCGGCGCCGCTGCCGGCCGCCTGCACACGGCGCGCTCGCGCAACGACCAGGTCGCGCTCGATTTCAGGATGTGGGTGCGCGCGGAAGCGGCAAAGACGGTTGCCGCACTCAAAGGGTTGATCGCTGCCTTGCTTGTCCGCGCCGAGGAGCACGCCAAGACAGTGATGCCCGGGTTCACGCATCTGCAAACCGCGCAACCGGTCACCTTCGGCCATCACTGCATGGCCTATGTGGAGATGTTCGGCCGCGACCTGTCGCGCATGCGCGACTGCCTTGCCCGTATGGATGAATGTCCGCTCGGCGCTGCCGCGCTTGCCGGCACCGGATTTGCGATCGATCGCCACCAGACCGCGACTGCGCTTGGTTTTTCGACACCGACGCGCAACTCGATCGATACGGTTTCCGACCGCGACTTCGCGCTGGAGTTCATGGCGGCTGCCGCGATCTGCGCGACGCATCTGTCGCGCTTGGCCGAGGAGATCGTCATCTGGTCGACGCCACAATTCGGCTTCGTGCGCTTGTCGGATGCATTCTCGACCGGTTCCTCGATCATGCCGCAGAAAAAGAACCCGGACGCCGCCGAACTGGTGCGCGCCAAGACGGGGCGGATCAACGGCAACCTGATCGCGCTTCTGACGGTCATGAAGGGGCTTCCGCTGGCCTATTCGAAGGACATGCAGGAGGACAAGGAAGCCGTATTCGACGCCGCCGAATCGCTGGAACTGGCGCTTGCCGCGATGACCGGCATGATCTCCGATCTCGTCGTCGACGAGAAGGCCATGAAGAAAGCCGCGGGATCGGGCTTCTCGACAGCGACGGATCTTGCCGACTGGCTGGTGCGCGAGCTTGGCGTTCCGTTTCGCGAGGCGCACCACATCACGGGCCGGGCCGTGGCGCTTGCGGAGGAAAAACGCACCGCGCTCGAACGGCTCGACCTGGCCGATCTGCAATCGATCCATGGCGGGATCACCGAAGCGGTCTTCGACGTTCTGACCGTCGCCAAGTCGGCAGCAAGCCGGAAAAGCTTCGGCGGCACGGCGCCCCAGGAAGTGCGCCGGCAGATCCGTTACTGGAAGAAAAAGCTGGAGAAGGACGGCTGATCCGAAAACGCCGTCTGGCGGGGCTGTTCAATTTGGCGTCTGCGCGCTAGGAACATGTCCCGGAGACGAACGGATTTTGGCGGGCGCGAAAACAATGGAACTCGGGCGGTTTGGGCATATCCTTCTTGCAGCGCTGCTGGCGATGGCGGTCTCGGCCTGCGGCCGCGCCGGGGAACCGGAGTTGCCGCCGGCGAGCGCAACAGAGGCTCCGGCCGATCAACAACAGGACGAAGTCGAGGACAAACCGTTTGTCCTCGATGCGTTGATCTGACCGCGATAGTCGAGCGCAGGGCTTACAAGTGAACCATTTTGAATACCGCGACGGTGTGCTGCATGCCGAGGGCGTTGCTATTCCGGCGATCGCCGGCGCGATCGGCACGCCTTTCTATTGTTACTCGACGGCGACGCTAGAGAGGCATTACCGGGTTTTCGCCGATGCCTTCGCGGATATCGACGCGATGGTCTGCTATGCCATGAAGGCCAATTCCAACCAGGCGGTGCTCAAGACGCTCGCCGCGCTCGGGTCCGGGGCCGACGTGGTTTCGGAGGGCGAGTTGCGGCGCGCGCTGGCGGCCGAGATCCCTGCCGAGAAGGTGATGTTTTCCGGCGTCGGCAAGACGGCGCGCGAAATGGACTATGCGCTTCACGCCGGTATCCACTGCTTCAACGTCGAATCCGAACCGGAACTGGAGCTTTTGTCGGCACGCGCCACTGCGGCGGGACGAACCGCGCCGGTGTCGATCCGGATCAATCCCGATGTCGATGCGAAAACGCACCACAAGATTTCGACCGGCAAGAAACAGGACAAGTTCGGCATCTCATGGCTGCGGGCCCGCGATGTCTATCGCCGCGCCGCCGAACTGCCGGGATTGCGGGTGATCGGCATCGACATGCATATCGGCAGCCAGATCACCGATTTGCAGCCCTTTGACGACGCGTTCAGATTGCTGACCGAACTGGTCGGGCAGTTGCGTGCCGATGGCCACGATATCGAGCATGTCGACCTTGGCGGCGGGCTCGGTATTCCCTATCGCGCCGACAACGCGCCGCCGCCCTTGCCGGACGCCTATGCGGAGATCGTCAAGACGCATGTCAGGCCGCTGGATGTGAAGGTGATCTTCGAACCGGGCCGCATGATCGCCGGCAATGCCGGGATTCTCGTCACCGAGGTCCTTTTCGTGAAAGAGGCGGACGAGAAGAGCTTCCTGATCGTCGATGCGGCGATGAACGATCTCGTGCGGCCGACCCTCTACGAGGCCTGGCACGAGATCACCCCGGTGGCAGAGCCCGATATCGAGGCCGAGCGCATCAAGGCCGACATTGTCGGACCGGTTTGCGAATCGGGCGACTTTCTCGGCCTCGACCGCGATATGCCGCGCGTGGTGCCGGGAGATTTGCTGGCGGTCGGTTCGGCCGGCGCCTATGGCGCGGTCCAGTCGGGAACCTACAATACGCGGCTGCTGGTGCCCGAGGTCATCGTCAAGGACACGAGCTTCCATGTGGCCCGCCCGCGGCCCGACTATGACGATCTGATCGGACAGGACAGCGTTCCGGACTGGTTCTGATCCCGCCTCCTGCCGCCATGTCACGTCCCGCGCTGACGAAGCCGTGATGGGATTTTTCGCTTTTCAGCCTCGTCTTTGCCAATTTGAGTGCTAGTCTTTTCGGCGGAGATACTGGCCGATGGCTGAAGAACCGAACAATTCCGCGGCAAATCCGCGTCTTTCACGCCGGTTGCGTCTGGCGCGCGGCTTGACGCGTTTCGCCCTGCTTGCTGAGCGCCTCGTCCCGCGTGCCTTGCCGCTCGTTGGCGTGGTCGCACTTTATGCCGCATTGTCATGGTTCGGCTTCTTCCGGATCGTTCCCGATTGGCTTCGAATAGGCGTTGCCGCATCGCTCGGCGTTGCGGCGCTGGCCAGCCTTTGGCCGTTGCTTGCATTTCGCATGGCGGGCGGACGCGAGATCGACCGCCGGCTGGAGCGTGCAAATCGGCTGACGCATGCTCCGATCACCGCCCAGGATGATCGTCTGGCCGGCCAGACGGATGACCCATTCGCGGCGGTGCTGTGGCGCGAGCATCAGCGGCGCTTGGCGCTCGGCGTTCCGGCGGTGGAAGCTGCAAGGGCACGCACCGGGATACCCGAACGCGACCCGTTTGCGTTGCGCGCCGTTGCCGCGTTGCTGGTCGTTTTCTCGTTTGCATGGTCGTTCGGCGTTTCCGGCGGGTCGCTCGGCGATGCGTTTCGCAGTCATGTGCGCATCGAGACCGTGCCGGTGCGCATCGATGCCTGGGTGACCCCGCCGGCCTATACCGGGTTTGCGCCGGTCTTCCTGACATCGGAGCAGAATGCTGCGCGCACCGCATTCTCGGTGCCTGCCGGCAGCGTCGCGGTCGTTCGCATCGCGGGCGGCAAGGGCAGCGAGAACGTGGCCTGGCCGTCCGATGAAACCGTGCTCGGCACCGTCACCGGCGAGGCGCCTGCCGCCCGGCCCGGATCGCGCCGTTTCGAGGTGACGCTGGAAGCCACCGGCGAATTGTCGATCAACGAAGGCGGCGAACAGTTGAAGGCCTGGGGCTTCGAGATCATGCCCGACTTGCCGCCATCGATCGCCTTCAAGGGCGACCCGGTGCGCGCGGCGAACGGCACCATGACCGTCGAATACAACGCGACCGACGACTATCGGGTCGCCGCAGCGCGCGGCATCATCGAACTGGCCGAGGACGGGGAAGGCGAGGCGCGGCCGCTTTACGACGCGCCGGAGCTGCCGCTTGCCTTGCCGCGCCGGTCTTCCAAGGACGGTTCGGCCAAAACGATGAAGGATCTGAGCGAACATCCGTGGGCGGGTGCGCGCGTCACGCTGCGGCTCGAGGCCGAAGACGACAAAGGCCAGAAGGGGTTCAGCGAAACCACAACGCTGGTCCTGCCGGGCCGCCCGTTCTCCAATCCGGTGGCGCGGGCGATTATCGAGCAGCGCCGCAATCTCGCGCTCGACGCCAACAGCGTCCCCGCCATTGTCGATGTCATCGACGTGCTGACCCTCTATCCCGAGGAGACGATCAAGGACGCCAGCGTTTATCTCGGTCTTGTCACCGCGAGGACGAAACTCAAAAGCGCGCGTGGCGATGACGAGGCATTGCGCGGCGTCGTCGACTATCTCTGGGAGTTTGCCCGGGCGGTCGAGGACGGCAACCTTTCCGAGGCCGAGCGGCGTTTACGCGCCGCCCAGCAGGCGTTGCAGGAAGCGCTCGAAAACGGCGCTTCAGATGAACAGATCGAACAGTTGATGGCGGAATTGCGCGAGGCGATGCAGGACTATATCCGCGAACTCGCGCGCCAGATGGAGAACAATCCGGAACTGGCCGAGCAGACCTCGCCGGAAAACATGCAGCAACTGGAGATGCAAAATCTCGAGGAGATGCTCGACCGGATCGAGGAACTCGCCAAATCTGGTTCGCGCGAGCAGGCGCAGGAGTTGCTGTCGCAACTGCAGGACATGATGAACAACCTGCAGATGGGCCGGCACAACCAGCAGCAGGGCGACGGCCAGAACCGCGCCCAGCAGCAGATGAACGAGCTTGGCGAGATCCTCCGCCGCCAGCAGGAATTGATGAACGAAACCTACCGCCAGAACCGGCGCGGCGGCGAGGGGGAGCAAAGCCAGCAAGGGCAGCAGGGCCAACAGGGCGAGGGCCAGCAGGGGCAGGGTGATCAGCAGCAGTTCGGCCAGAACGGGCAGGGCGGCGAAGGTCTGCAGGGGCTTGCGCCCGGCCAGCAGGGCCTGCAGCAGCGCCTCGACCAGTTCATGGAAGGCCTGCGCGGCATGGGCATCGATCCGGGCGAGGCATTCGACGATGCCGGGCGCGCGATGGGCGATGCCGGCGACCAGTTGATGGACGGCGACGGCGAAGGCGCATTCTCCAGCCAGGGCGACGCGATGCAGGCGTTGCGCGAGGGTGCGGATTCCATGATGCAGCAGATGCAGCAGGCAATGGATGGCCAGACCGGCGCGTCGGAGCCGGGCGGCAATCGCAACGGTCTCAATCGCGACCCCCTCGGGCGTCCGCAACGTTCGGCCGGCCCGGATTTCGGCGATTCGGTCGAGATACCCGACGAAATCGACATCCGGCGCGCGCGCGAAATCCTCGAAGCCATCCGCCGCCGGCTTGGCAATGCGCTCTCGCCGCAGCTCGAGAAGGAATATCTCGAGCGCTTGCTGGAACTGAACTAGACTGTTTTGCCGGGGTTCAGGCCGCGAGCGCCTGGGCGACAGCCTTGCGGATATCAGTCAGCGTGAAGGGCTTCTGGACGACATCGACAACTGCCTTCTCGACGTCGCGGGCGCGTTCACGCTGTTCGGCGTAGCCGGTCATCAGCAGAATGCGCTGCTCGGGATACTCCTTGGCGATCTCCTTTGCCATGGCGATCCCGTCCATTGCCGGCATGCGGATGTCGGACAGTACCAGATCGTAGCCGCCGCTGCCGGCCAGAACGCGTTCGAGGCCGATATCGCCGTCTTCGGCTTGCTCGACCGAATGGCCGTCGATTTCCAGCGCGCGCGCCGTAAAGCCGCGAACGGAATCATCGTCCTCAACCAGCAAAATACGCGCCATCAAGCGTCTCCTGTCACTACGCCGACAAAAGGCAGTTCACGGAATGCATGGCCGACATCCATGCCGTATCCGACAACAAAATGATCCGGACACTCGAAGCCGACAAAGTCCGCCTGGACAGGCGTATCGGCCTGCCGGCGCACCGACTTGTCGAGCAGCACCGCAATGTTCACACTTTTTGCGCCGCGCTCCATCATGAGGTCGCGCGCAAAGGTGAGTGTCCGCCCCGATTCCAGGATATCGTCGATCAGCAGGATGTCGCGCCCGGCCACGTCGCTGTCGACATCGCGCAGCACGTTGACCTTTCCCGCCTCTGTCCCCGCACCGTAGGTCGACAGCATGATGAACTCGACGCCGGGTTCGAGACCGGCGTCGTGCATCGCGCGCACGAGATCGGCGGAGAAGATGAACGACCCCTTGAGGACGGAGATGACGAGCAGATCGGTGTAGTCGCGCGCGGCGATAAGCTTGGCCAGTTCGAGATTGCGCGCGGCGATCGTCGAGGCGGAGAACAGGATTTCGATATTCTTGCCGCGTACGACGGGCATGATGTCAGACTCCATTGCCGGTTGCGAAACGCAGGTCGGGCGTTTCGCTGTAGCCCGGTTTTTTCGGCATCCTGACCGTGAATGCAAGGCTTTTGCCTGCGGCAAGCGTCTCGCCGCGCGCCAGCCGGTACACCAGGCGGTCGCCATCGGCCAAGGGAGCGAAGGTCATCACGATGTCGGGCACGGTGCGCGGCGCGCGCGTATCGTTGCGGACAATGGCGCTGATCGACACGGCGCGGGCGGCGGCAGGGTCTTGCGCATCCTGGCGGATCGTCAGGGTCAGGTCGCTGCGCGATGCCGCGGTTCCGTCAAAGAGAACATGGCCGCCCGACATCAGGAATGCGGCGAACGCTGCTGCGGCGACCAGGGTGACGTAGGTGCGGCCGAAAACGCGCGTGGGGCGCACCGCTCCTGGCGGTCCGGTCAGGACATCGATCTGGCCCTTGTGGCTGTCCATGGCCACCGGTCCCCCGGATGGATCGGCCGGCGTACTGCCATTGCGCGCTCCCGGACGGACGGTCTCGAACTCCGCGTCTATGATTTCGTGCGTCAAAGGCTGCCTACCCCATGCGGTCGCCAAACGCGGATCCGCCAAGCTCCGGTCTAGGGCAGTTTCGTTAATTCTAGGTATTTCGCTTCTGACTATATCGCGTGTGGTTCAATTCGTCGGCCAACTGCACTAAGCCTTCGGAGGATAACCGCGAAGCGAATCGGACGGACGCTTTGATCAAATTCGAGAATGTCGGGTTGCGATACGGCATGGGACCGGAAGTCCTGCGCGATGTTTCCTTCCACATCACGCGGCAATCCTTCCAGTTTCTCACCGGGCCGTCCGGCGCGGGCAAGACGACGCTGCTTCGCCTGCTGTTCCTGTCGCTACGGCCGACCCGCGGCCTGATCACGGTGTTCGACAAGGATATCTCGACGATCGAGACCGCGGAGCTGCCGCAGATGCGTCGGCGGATCGGCGTGGTGTTCCAGGATTTCCGGCTTCTCGATCACATGACCGTCTATGAGAATGTCGGCCTGCCGCTCAGGGTGCGCGGCAAGGAGGAGGCTTCCTACCGTAGCGACGTCCTCGACCTGCTCGACTGGGTGGGACTGGGCGACAGGCTGCATGCCCTGCCGCCGGTCTTGTCGGGCGGCGAAAAGCAGCGCGTGGCGATTGCCCGCGCGCTGATCGATCAACCCGAGATCCTGCTCGCCGACGAGCCGACCGGCAACGTCGACACGCCGATGGCGCGGCGGTTGCTGCGTCTATTTCTGGAACTCAACCGGCTCGGCACCGCCGTGGTCATCGCCACGCACGATCTCGGGTTGATGGATCAGGTCGATGCGCGCCGGATGATTCTCAGCCAGGGACAGTTGGAAATCTATGAGTGAGGCAGCGGGCAAGGCTGGCGCGAAGAGATGGGCGCGGTCGCGCAAAACCGCCGCCCGGTCGTTGCCTGGACAAGGCACGCCGGAACTGCGGCCGCTGGTCTCGATCGTCCCGAAACACGGCACCGCCGGCCAGGCGCTGGTGCTGGTCATCGCGATCATGTCGTTCCTTGCCTGCCTGACGATCGGCGCGGTTTCGCTGGTCAACCAGAGCGCGCGGACCTGGCAGAGCCAGATCTCGCGCGAGGCGACGATCCAGATTCGCCCGTCCGGAGACCAGAACATGGAAAGCGCGCTACAGACCGCGCAGGGCATCGCGCTGGGCTTCGCCGGCGTCCGCGACGCGCGCATCATCGGCGGGCCGGAAACCGTCGCGCTGCTCGAACCGTGGCTCGGCTCCGGTCTCAGCCTCGACGAACTGCCGGTGCCGCGTCTGGTGGTCGTCACCATCGACGACACCGCGCCGCCGGATTTCGCGGCTTTGCGATCGGCCATCGAGGCGGCGATACCGGAGGCTTCGCTCGACGATCATCGCGCCTGGGTCGGGCGGCTCGTCGGCATGGCGCGCACCGCAACGCTGATTGGCCTGTCCGTCCTGTCGCTGGTGATGGTGGCTTTGGTGTTTACCGTGATCTTTGCGACGCGCGGTGCGATGTCCGGCAACCAGCATGTCATCGAAGTCCTGCACTTCATCGGCGCGCGCGCCGGGTTCGTCGCTGGCCAGTTCCAGTCGCGGTTTCTCATGTCCGGCATTGTCGGCGCGCTGATCGGTGGTGGCGCTGCCGTCTCGATTTTCCTTCTGGTCGGGATCTGGGCTTCGCGCAACATCATCACGCCCGAAGGCGAGATGGCGTCGGCCTTCTTCGGCGACTTCTCCATTGGGGCAAGCGCCTATGCGGGTGTCGCAGGGCTGGTGGTCTTCGTCGGGCTGTTGACCGCGCTGACCACGCGACTGACCGTTCTGCGTGCACTGCGCGACATCGACGACCGGCGTTCGGATCCGGGCCGGCTCGACTAAGTCATGTTGACAAAAGGGATTCCCAAATCAGCGTGGTTCTGATTCAAGAATGCTTTTGGGGAGGCATTCTTGGCGCGCGGCGATCTGAGAGACGAGGAATGGGCCATCATCTAACCGCTTCTGCCGTCCGAACGCGGACGCTGGACACGGCCGGCCCAGGATAACCGGCGTTTTCTCAACGGCATGCTGTATGTGCTTCGGGTTGGCTGCCCTTGGCGCGACATGCATGAACGATACGGCAAGTGGAACTCGGTCTATGTCCGGTTCCGGCGATGGGCCGAACAGGGCGTTTGGGACGCGATGCTGGAAACGCTTGTCGAGCTTGGTCTGACCGATGATTGGCAGCACATGGTTGATAGCACTTCCGTCCGGGGTCATTCGCAGGCAGCCGGCGCAAAAGGGGGACGCATAAGGAGGGCTTTGGTCGAAGCCGCGGCGGCTTTACAAGCAAGATCCACGCCCGTTCAGACGGTCAGGGACGCCCTCTTGGCTTCGTCCTGACAGGCGGCGAAGCCTCGGACTACAATGCCTTCAAGCCCTTGCTCGACATGCCGGTCAGCCGGCCGAGACTGTTGCTGGCTGACAAGGGCTATGACGGCGACACCATTCGGGAAGCCCTGCTTCTTCAAGGCATCCTGCCGGTCATCCCGCCGAAATCGAACCGCAAACTGCCTGCCAAGTGCGACTATCGCGCTTACAAAGACCGAAACCGCATCGAGCGCATGTTCAACCGACTCAAGCAGTTCCGTCGCATCGCCACCCGATACGACAAAACCGCGAAGTCCTACCTCGGCTTCCTATGCTTGGCCGCAGCACGTATCTGGCTACCCTGTTTTGTCAACACGGCCTAATGCTCTTGAGGGCTTCTACAGCATCCTCAAGCGCGGCATGAAGGGCGTGTATCAGCAATGTGGCAAGCACCATCTGCATCGCTACGCCGTTAAGTACGACTTTCGCTACAATCAACGGGAAGCCAACGGCGTAAACGATGGCGAAAGGGCTTCTGCGGCACTGTCTGGCGTGGCTGGAAAGAGATTTCTTTACCGGGACTCGTTGGGCGCGTAGAATCCGCGCCACTGGCGCGAGTTTGGAAACACATGGCAAATAAGGACGACATTCCAACGGAATTGGCACTTGAGATTGGCGACGATCTTGAGCCGAGGCGGTTTGTGGCCGCTTGCCGGGAGTTTTTTGGCCTTACGGACGAGTTGGCACAGGTGCCGAGAGACGAAAACGTCAACTGGCGCGTTAAGGTGCGAGAAGGGAGTAATATTATTGCTCTTTCCGTAGGAGCGCAGAGCGACAGCAATGCTGTCAACGCCGCACTGCAGCGTATGTATGAAGGCACCACGGCTCTCGTTCAGGGTGACTTTTCCGCTCCGGTTTTGACTGAGAAAGCTATCCAACACGCCAAGAAGCTTTCCGACCTCACAAAGAGCGGCCCTCACGTAGCCCCGATGCGCGTTTGGCTTTCTCGACGTCCCATCGACTTTGGGCCGGAGGTGGGTGAAATGGTTCGACAGGATGAAGCGAGTTCTTACAGCGATTATGGAACGCTGGAGGGAACCCTCAAGGCAATATCTGACCAATCCGGCGGGCTTGAGATACGAATCCAGGACCCGCTCTGGAAGCGGGCGATACCTTGCCGTGTGAGCGATGAGCAAATTGAAGATGCTATGGGCGCTTTCAGAAAGCGCGTCGAGGTATCTGGGCTAATCCACTACAATAGGCTTGGGCGTCCAACATCTATACGCATGGAAAGCCTTACTGCTCTGCCAGATGACAAGGATCTCCCGGCCGCTGCCGATATTCGGGGGTTGTTTGTTGCCTGACAAGATTTACTGGGACAGCAACGCCTTCTTGGCTTGGCTACAGAACGAACCCGAACGCGAGGCGGCTTGCAGAGACACCCTTGATGCCGCGCAGAAGGGCGACTTTCTGATCGTCACGTCCGCTTTAACATTGGCGGAGGTTCTTTGGTTAAAAGGCGCTCCCCGCCTGACAGAAGACAAGGCCGATTTGCTCAATCGCTTTTTTCGCCGGTCTTCGATGCGTGTCGTCAACTTGGATAGAAAGATCGCGCAACGCGCACAACGTCTCGTATGGGAAAGCGGAATAAAACCCAAGGACTCCGTTCACGTCGCAACCGCTCTTCAGTACGAATGTCCGGTTCTCGAAACATTTGATCGCCCGCTCATAACCAAAGGTCTTGACCTTGAAGACATTGAAATCCGCGAACCGCAACCCGCGGCACAAGGAACGCTTGGTGTCTGATTAGAAGTCCCAATTCGAACGCTTCAAAGCCGCCGCCCGCGAACTCGGGACGGATGACGACGAAGAGCGGTTCAAAGACAAGCTGAAGAAGCTGGCGAAGAAGAAGCCGGGCGAAAAAGAGAAACCCGCCGGCCGACAACGCGGTGGGATTCTCAGCGTTCAAGTGGCGATTTTCCCTTTAAACTAACGCCCCACATCTGGTGGAGCTTATGGGGGCGAACCCGTGTTCGCCGAGTTGCCTTCTTTGCACCGCGTTTGTTCGGGTTTGTCAGCTATACAATCGCCCTCGGTGCCGTTTCCGCGCCAGCCGCTGGTTTTCGACAACCCGCACCGCCACGCAGATCGACCGCCCCTGTTGCGGAAACGCGCAGCCGTGTCGCATTATGCGGTTTTGTCGCATGAATTGCAGGCTATTTCGTCTATGCCTCGCCGCAATTCGCGACTAACCGGTAGCCGATGAGCGACCGACGGAAGCGCGAAGGACATGAATGACTCCCGGCAGAACCCGGTCCGGCTGATGCCCCGCTTTGTGCGCGGCGTCCGGGTTGCCGTCCAGTTGCTCGCCGTGATGGTGTTCGCCGGGGCCGTGGCCTTTGTCGCCGGGTTTTTCGTTTTTCTCTCGACCGTTCATCAGCATGCAGACCAGCATGCCGAGACGGTTGCCGACGGCATCGTGGTGCTGACCGGCGGTTCGCGCCGCATCGAGGCGGCACTGCAACTGCTGGAGGACGACAAGGGCGCGCGTCTGTTGATCAGCGGCGTGCACCCGTCCACCTCGCGCGACGTGTTGCGCAAGACGTTTTCCACCGACGATACTCGCTTCCGCTGTTGTGTCGATGTCGACCGCGAGGCGCTTGATACGGCGGGAAACGCGGCTGAAACCGCACGATGGGCGGCAAGGCACGGGTTTGACACGCTGATCGTCGTGACGAACGACTACCACATGCCGCGCAGTCTGCTGGAAATGCGTCTGAGGATGTCCGAAGTTGACCTGATCCCGCATGCCGTGGTCGCCAATTCGCCCAGGAGCGACGACCCGGCTGTGTTCGCAGACCGCTACCGGGTGCTGTTCGGCGAGTATCTGAAATATGGTGTGGCGCGCATGCGCAGCCTGTCGGGCTTGGCGGACGCCTAGAGCGAGTTCAAGCATTCGATCTGATCCGCACACGCGATGTAGCCCAGAAGGGGCGCATTGAGCCGGAAAGCCAGCAAGGCTTTGCTTTCTTCCTGCGGCGCGTGTAACGGCATGGGTGTCACGCAATGAAGCTTCTCGGCAGGCAGGACCGGTTGTGCTCGCACTACGTTCGCTGATTTTCAATTTCCTGTTCTACTCGATAACCCTCATCTACATGATCGGCTTCACGCCGTACTATTTCCTGGCGCCGCGCAAGCAGGCCTGGTTTGTCCCCAAGTTCTGGGCGCGAACCCATCTCTGGCTGATCAAGACCATTGTCGGCACGGATCACGAGGTGATTGGCATCGAGAAACTGCCGAAGGGCAGCTACATCATCGCGCCGAAGCACCAGTCGGCGCTCGATACCTTCGCGTTTCTGCCGTGGTGGCCGGATCCGGTCTACATCCTCAAGCGCGAATTGACGTGGATCCCGATCTTCGGCTGGTACCTCGCCAAGATGCAGATGATCGCGATCGATCGCGGCAATCGCGTGCAGGCGATCACGTCGGTCAATCGCGGTGCCCAGCGGGCGATCGCGGAAGGGCGGCAGATCATCATCTATCCGGAAGGCACAAGGCGGCCGCCGGGCGCGGAACCTGCCTACAAGAAGGGTATCGTCAATCTTTACGAGGCGCTTGATCTGCCGGTGGTGCCGATCGCCCACAATGCGGGGCTCTACTGGCCGCGGCGCAGCTTCCTGCGCTATCCCGGCAAGGTGCGCGTGGAGATCCTCGATCCGATCCAGCCGGGGCTTGCGCCCGAGGAGTTCCGCAAGACCCTGATCGAGCGAACCGAAAGCGCCTGCGATGCGCAGTTGCTGACGCTTGCCGACGATCCCGACGCACCACCCTTTCCGGCAAGTGCGCGCCAGCGCGTCGAGGCGCTCCGCGCTGCCGGTTAGACGATCTGCTTGCGAATGCGGGCAGTCACGGTTTCCAGCCAGTGGTCGCGAATGCCGAGCGTGCGGACATGGTCAGCCGTGTTGATGACGTAATCCTCGTTGGGGCCCATCCCGCCGACAGCGCCGCAGACCCGTTCAACCGCATCGTCGACCGAAAGCCGCCCCGCATACTGGCCGTGCTCGCGATCGGCCACATAGATCAACGCCCGGGCATGGTCGCCGGTTTCCAGCCGGATGGTCCCGTGCCGCTCCAGATAGACGTTGGTGACCAGTTCGCGTTCGCGCAGATAGGCCAGTACGCTCTCGCCATCGTCGCTTTCGACCCGAAACGCGACGCCGACGCAGGAGCCGCCGCGGTCGAGGCCCATGACCAGTCCAGGCCGTTCCGGCGTGCCGCGGTGTTCGACCGAAGTGATGCACAGGCTGCGATGATAGCCGAACAGCGTCGCACGTCGCCTTTCGACGTGCCGGAAGCCCGGTTTCCACATCAGCGATGCATAGCCGAATACCCAAAAATCGTTCATAAGCGCGCGCAGGAAATCTCATCACGAAGAAACTCGGTATCGGCTAGCATGGAAACTGGGAAAGCAAAATCCGGCGCGCGTTACAGCCGCAGAATTCAATGGCTGGCTGTCGCGATTGTGCTCCTCGGCGTCCTCTACAGCGCCGGGTGGTACGGCGTGGCGAGTTTCGCCCGCGCCACCATGCTGGAGAGGATGGCGGATCAGGCCGGCCAGGGAACCGACATCGATTGCAGCGACCTGCAGGTCGGTGGCTATCCGTTTCGGCTGGAGGTGCGCTGTTCGGCACTCAATGTCGTCCGCTTGCCCGAACGGATCGCGGTTCGCGCGGGGGCGTTGCGCAGCGCGGCACAGGTTTACGAGCCGCGCCGCATCGTTGCCGAACTTGATGGTCCGATCGCCATCGACGGCGCGCCCGTGCGGGACATGAAACTCGGTTGGTCGCTCGCCCGTGCCAGTGCCGTGATCGACGAGCCGCTGCCGCAACGGGCATCGGTGGAGATCGATGCGCTGACGGTCGAGGGCGCCGGTACGCATCTGCTGGAAGCCGGGCGCGCCGAGGGTCATATGCGCCAGCGCGACGCGGTGCTCGATCTGGCCTTGCGTTATGACGGCCTGACCTTGGCCGAGGCCTTGACCGGACGCCGCGCCTTGCCGCCGCTCGCCGGCGATGCCGACATCAGCATCAATGACGGTGTCAGCCTCGTTGCGGGCGGCGTTTCGACGCTGCGTGGCGTCAGCGGCGAGATGCGACGGGCGGCCATCATGCTGACGCCCGAGCGCGGATTGTGGGTGAGCGGGTTCTTCGCGATTGGCATCAACGGTCTTGTCAATGCCGATCTGGACCTTTCGCTTGCCGATCCCGGCGGCCTGGCCAGCGCGCTCAAACCGGCCTTTCCCGAACTGGCCGCGCAGATCGACGTTGTCGCCGCATTGCAACCGCCCGCGACCCCCGGCGGCGCGGCGCCGGAACTGAAGCTACCGCTGATTATCCGCGACGGCGTCATTCAAGTGGCGTTCTTCGCTCTCGGCCGGATACCGCCGCTGGACTGAGGATGCCACGCTCTAATTATCGTCGCCGCCGATCTCCGTATGGCGGCCGAAGTCGGGCGCGTCGATTTCCTGGCCAGCCTCGATGATCGAGCGGCGAACCGAGCGGGTGTGGGTGAACAGGTCGAACAGCGCGTCCCCGTCGCTCCAGCGGATCGCCTTTTGCAGCGCGGCGAGATCCTCGGTGAAGCGTCCCAGCATTTCCAGAATGGCCTCGCGATTGGCCAGGCACACGTCGCGCCACATCGTCGGGTCGGACGCGGCAAGGCGCGTGAAGTCGCGGAAACCCGATGCCGAGTACTTGATCACCTCCGATTTCGACACCGATTCGAGGTCGTCGGCCGTGCCGACGATGTTGTAGGCGATGATGTGCGGCAGGTGCGAGACGATGGCCAGCACGCGGTCGTGGTGGTCGGCGTCCATGGTTTCGACCTTCGAACCGCAGGCTTTCCAGAACCGGCTCAGTTTTTCCACCGCCGCCGGATCGGTGCCGGGCGGCGGCGTCAGAATGGCCCAGCGGCCTTCGAACAGGCTGGCAAAACCGGCGTCGGGACCGGACTGCTCGGTACCGGCGATCGGGTGGCCGGGCACGAAATGGACATGCGGCGGAACATGGGGCGCCATGTCGCGCATCACCGAGCCCTTGGTCGAACCGGCATCGGTGAGGATCGCGCCGTCGCGCAGATGCGGGCCGATCTGTTTTGCCACGGCGCCGCATGCGCCGACCGGAACCGACAGGATCACCAGGTCGGCGTCCTTCACCGCTTCGGTTGCGTCGGCCGCGTAACGGTCGCCGAGACCGAGTTCCTCGGCGCGCGCCAGCGTTTCGGCGCTGCGCGTCGATATCACGATTTCGCCCGCCAGGTTCCCGCGCCGGACGGCATGGGCCAGCGAGGAACCGATCAGGCCGATGCCGACAAGCGCGACCCGTTCGAACATGGGTTTTTCGGATGTCATGGTTCAGTCGGGGTTCATGAATTCGGTGAGCGCGGCGATCACGCCTTCATTGGCTTCATCGCTGCCGATGGTCATGCGCAGTGCGTCCGGCAGTCCGTAACCGCCGACCGCGCGCAGGATATAGCCGCGCTCGCCGAGAAAGGCATCGGCGGCCTTGGCCGAGCGGGCCGGATCGTCGGCGGGGAAATGGATCAGCACGAAGTTGCCGACGCTCGGCGTCACCGTCAGGCCGATCGCGATGAGTGCCTCGGTGAGCTTCGGCAGCCAGGTGTCGTTGTGAGCGACCGCGCGGTCCACATGGGCATGATCGCCAACGGCAGCGGCGCCTGCCGCGATGGCGGGCGCGTTCAGGTTGAACGGTCCGCGCACCCGGTTGACCGCGTCGATGACATGCGCCGGGCCGTACATCCAGCCGATGCGCAGTGCGGCAAGGCCGTGGATCTTGGAGAAGGTGCGGGTCATGATGACATTGTCGTTGGCCGACACCAGTTCGACGCCGGCCGAGTAATCGTTGCGGCGGACATATTCCGCATAGGCCGCGTCGAGCACCAGCAGCACGTTCTTCGGCAGGCCGGCATGCAGCCGGCGCACTTCGCTGTCGCCGACATAGGTGCCGGTCGGATTGTTCGGATTGGCGAGGAAAACGATCTTCGTCTTCGGCGTCACGCGCTCCAGGATCGCATCGACATCGGCGCACAGGTTCTTTTCCGGCGCGACGACCGGCGTGCCGCCGGCGGCCAGAATCGCGATCCTGTACATCAGGAAGCCGTGCTCGGAGTAGATCGCCTCGTCTCCCGGCGCCAGATAGACACCGGCGAGAAGGCCAAGCAATTCGTCCGATCCGTTGCCGCAGACCAGATTGTCCGGGTTGAGGCCGTAGGTGCCGGCAATCGCCTGGCGCAGATCATGGGTCGAGCCGTCGGGATAAAGCTCCAGGTTTGCCGCCGCCGCGCCATAGGCTTCAACCGCAAGCGGGCTCGGTCCGAGCGGCGTTTCATTCGACGACAGCTTGTAAAGCGTCTTTCCGCCGTCCGATTTGCTGCGGCCCGGCACATAGGCGGCGATATCCAGGATACCGGGTCGGGGAACAGGACGGTTGGCGGTGTCGGACGTGGTCATGTCATTGCGCTTTCATTACGCCGGCGCTTTCGCGAAATGCGGACGTGGTTGCTTGCGGATCGCAGCGGAATAACCGCCCTGCGGCAAATTGTCGAGAACGCGGTTCGGCGGTGCGGTCAGGGGTGTCCGGTCCGATTGGCGTGCGGGCGCTGTGCCGAACCTTGCGGCGCCAGAACCGGGACGAAAACCCGGCGCGACTGGCGCTCGGCGACCGGCAGGCCCTGATAGAGACGTTTCTGCGCCTCCATGACGATGACACCGGCAAACACCGGCCAGAGCCGGAAGCCAATCCGCTCCGCCTGGGCGGAGAGGCGCAGCAGCGATGGCCGGCGCGCCGGCGGAAACAGCAGCGCCTCGGTCATCGGCCCGGGCGTGAAGTTCGCCTCGCGCAGCAGCTTGACCAGTTGCGCCTTGGAAAACGGGCGGCCGGTGCCGAATGGCGTGTACTCGAACCGTGCCCAGATGCCGCGCCGGTTGGGCACGACCAGCACAAGCCGGCCATTCGGCGCCAGCACGCGCCACGCCTCCATCAGCGTTTCGCGGGGGTTTTCGGCATGTTCCAGCGCATGCACCATGAGGATGCGGTCGATGGCCGAATCGGGCAGCGGCAGTTCCTCGTCGAACACCAGCGCCGAGCGTGAAGCGCCTTCGCGCGGCCATTTGACCGCACCCTGCGCGGCCAGCATGAAGGAAAGCGTGCGTTCGGTATCCGGTTCGAACCGGTCCAGCCAGGGCCGCGCATAGCCGAGGCCGAGCAAACGCTCGTTGGGCAATGGCTGCCAGATGCGCGACAGCGCAAGGCCGATCGAGCGCGTCGCCATCTGGCCGAGCACGCTGTGGTAGAAGCTGCGAATTTCGACGATGTCCATATGCATGAAAGTGGGGCGGCCTCCAGTTGCCTCGCGCTTCGTCAGGTGCCACAAATCCGTTCCGGCCGCAAAGGGCAACGACAAGGAGGCCTCCATGCTTCAGATCGAACAGTTCATCTTTGGCAACGACAATTTCTGCGTTCTGGTCCACGATCCCGAAAGCGGCGAGACCGCCTCCATCGACGCGCCCGACGCCGGCACGATCCGCAATGTGCTCGAGAAAAAGGGTTGGCGGCTGACCCACATCATGGTGACGCATCACCATTTCGACCACGTTGCCGGCAACGAGGCGCTGAAGGCCGAGTATGGCTGCCGCATTGTCGGCCCGAAGGGGGAAGCCGACAAAATCCCCGGCATCGACGAGCGTTTGGCGGAAGGCGATGTCTTCAGGCTAGGCCGCTACGCGTTCAATGTGATCGAGACGCCCGGCCACACCGCTGGTCATATCGTCTATCATTCGCCGGAAGCCGGTGTGCTGTTTGCCGGCGACACGCTGTTTTCACTTGGCTGCGGGCGATTGTTCGAACGCGGCGCGGACGCCATGTGGCCGGCATTGCGGAAGCTGAAGGCATTGCCGCCGGAAACGCAGCTCTATTGCGGCCACGAATACACGCTCGCCAATGCCCGTTTCGCGCTCAGCATCGATCCCGACAACGGGGCGCTCAAGGCGCGTGCCACGGAAGTCGAGCAGTTGCGCGAGGCCGGTGCGGCCACGTTGCCGGTGGCGCTCGCCACCGAATTGGCGACCAACCCGTTCCTGCGCGCCGACAGTGCGGCGATCCGGGCAGGCCTCGGCATGGATGGTGCGGATGATGTCGCGGTCTTTGCCGAAATCCGCAAACGCAAGGACAATTTCTGATGCGGGATGATTGCTGATGCAGGACCTTGCCGCCGAGCGGATCAAGAAGCTGCTCGATCTGAAGCCGCATCCGGAAGGCGGCTGGTATGCCGAAACCTGGCGCGACAGCGGCGGCAATGCCGAGACGCGCGGCCATTCGACGGCGATCTATTTCCTGCTTGAGGCCGGCGACGTTTCGCATTGGCACCGGGTCACCGATGCCGCCGAGGTCTGGCATTTTTATGCCGGCGCGCCGCTGGTCCTCACGCTGTCGCCGAACGGGCACGATTGCGAGGCGCACCGGCTTGGGCCGAACCTGTTGTCCGGCGAACGGCCGCAACTCGTTGTGCCGGCGAACTGGTGGCAGACGGCGACGTCGCTCGGCCGCTGGACACTGGTCGGCTGTACGGTCGCGCCGGGATTTGACTTTGCCAGTTTCGAACTTGCGCCGCCCGATTGGCGGCCGACACCGCGCAAACCCGCCGGCGGGTAGGCGATACAGGCGCTTGGAGCAGCCCGAAGCTTGCCGGAAAAGCATGCCTTGCGCGCGCGAAGAAATCACCGCCAATTTTTTTTTTGGTCTCGATTTATCCACCGCCCGCGAACCTCGCCTATCCTGATTCCCGCCTTCTCACGGAAGTCTGTCGTGCACACCGGCTGATGGAGAGAGGGACGGTGCCTGCTGGGCGGTGCAGAGGTGTATCGCTGGGTGATGAACCCCCACGGCAGGGCGGCATGAAGCGGCGCGCGCAGTCTTGTTTTCCCGGACAAAACGTTCCGGGCCGCCGACCGAAGCTGCAAGAACACCGAGCGGGCGGTCCGAGGATCGCTATACCTTTTAGACGTTGCGATGCTTTGACCGCCCGTCTTCCAGAATATGAACAATCCGGCCTCGGGAAACGGGGCGCGGCGACGGTGACGCGCGCCGTATTACAACAGCACTCCGAGCAGGATCATTGCCTGCGCGGCGAAATAGCTGATCCAGACAAACGGTCCCAAAAGCCTGCGGCGCGGATCGCCGGCGGAAACCAGAAAGCGCTCGGCGGCGAGCGCGGCGTCCGATGCCATGAAGCTGGCGGCCCCGGCGGCAATCAGCACATCGCCGGTGCGAAGCGCCGCCAGTCCCATCGCCAGAATGGCGAGGATGTAGACCATGACCGGCCAGCGCAACTCGCCGGTTGCGGGGTAGAGCCGCCGCGCCATGACGATTGCTATTGCCGCCATCGCAGCTGTCGCGGCAAACGCGATTGATGCGGGGATGGTCGATGAGCTTGCAGGCAAGGCTAAAAACAGCACCAGATAGGCGATGTGCCCGGCCAGAAACGCCGCAAGTCCGGCAAGAAAGAAACGCTCCGCGCGGTCTTCGAGCGCGAGGAAGAAATCGCCGGCGGCGCTGAGCAGCAGGGCGGCCACCAGCAACCAGGGTCCGCCCTGGTCCAGCGCGATGGCCGCGAGCAGGGCGACGGGCAGGGTCTTGCAGGCGAGCTTGTGCGGGCCGGACGGCCGGTCGAGATAATGGAGATAGACCCCCGCCAGCAGAATGGCGAAGACCAGAAAGCCGTTCGCCGTCCCGGTGATGCCGCCGTCAAACGGAAACACGGCGCTTGCCTTTCTTGAACAGCAGGTCCTTGGCGGCGATTGCCGCGCCGCCGGTGATCAGCAGGCAGGCAAGGCCGATGGCCCAGGTCGCTTGTGCCTGACCGGCGGCGATCAGGACCACCGTCGACAAGAGAGGCGCGGCATAGCTCGACGCGCCGAGCACCTGGATATCGCCATGCTTGACGCCGTAATCCCAGACATAAAACGCCGCGCCGACCGGCAATGTGCCGAGCCCGGCGACGGCAAGCCATTGCAGCGCGGTTTGCGGCCAGACTGTGGTTTCGAGCGCCAGGTGGGCGACACCGGAAAGGATGGCGGTCGTGAGGCAGAAATGCGCGACGATGCTGGTCGGCACGGAGGCAAAGCGGCGCGACAGGAGCGAATAGCTCGACCAGGTGAAGGCCGCGGCCAGCGCGACGGCATAGCCGTAGGCGAATTCGCTCTTGAACGAGACGCCGTCGCCACCGGTGACGATCAGGATCGTGCCGGCGAACCCGCAGACGACGCCGGCGACATGGTGCCAGCCGATCCGCTCGCCCGGCATCAGCGCGCTGCCGGTGACGATCAGCATCGGCCAGAGATAGGCAATCAGGCTCGCTTCGACGGCGGGCGCGTGGCGCAGCGCGGTGAAATAGAGGAAATGGTAGCCGAACAGCCCGCCGATGCCGAGGATATAGACCCGCGCGGGGACCCTGGCCACCTCGGTTGCTTCCCTGCGCCGGCCAGCCGTCGCGGCATAGCCGATCACCGCGCCAATGGCGAAGCTCATCGCCGACAGTTGCAGCGGCGGCACCGATCCCGACGCTGCGGTAAAGAGCGCCAGCAGCGCCCACATCAGGACGGCGGTGAAGCCGACCAGCGTGGCGACGAGGCGCTTGTTGTTGTCAACGGCTTGCGACATCGGTCCCCCGTGTTCAATCCGGGCGTCGCTGTCAAGCCGCTATCGGCTCCGGGATCAGTCTTTGCCGGCTGTACCAAAGCGCGTCGCACGCAGGCGCACCTTGCCGATCTGGGTGCCGACGACGGCGCTCACCGGTGCGTAAAGACTGGCTTTGCCGACCGGGGCGAAGGAAATCTCGATGCGGCTCTTGTCGCGCATCCAGTGAAACTCCTTCTTGCGGCCCGGATAGCCGGCGACCGGAACGAAGCGGGCAAGGCACGTCACCGCGTCGCCGCGATAGCCCTTGGTGTAGAACGGCACGGTGCGCAGGTAGGACATCCGCATCTCGGCGACCAGCGCTCCGTCATAGACCCGCAATGTGCGGCCGCAGACTTCGCGGCGCGAACCGGCGCGGATCAGCGAGGCGCTGAACGGATCGGCGATGCCGGCAAGTTGTTCGGGCTTGACGGCGACCCAGTCCGCTTTCTTGCGGACTTCCGGGTCGTTCAGGGTCCGGATGACGGTGCCGTTCTCAAAGTCGATCTCGGTGTGTTGCTTGTCGTCGCCGGAGACATAATTCAGCCGGTAGTCGCGGGCATCCGCGCCCTGTTGGCCGATCTTGCCGGTGACATTCATCGTGCCGGTGATCTTGGCGAAGAGATTGACGATGCCTGCAGAGCGGACCTTGCCGCGCATCGTGTATTCATCGTCTCCGATCGTCGCGCGGAAACGGGCCTTTCCGATCCGCAGGCCGAGCGCGGATATCGTGTAATCGGTGACATAGGAATGGGGCTCGGCGGCAGCCGGGCCGGCGGGAAGGACGAGCATGCAGGCGATCAGGGCGGCGGCGATGGCGCGCATCTTTGTTCTCCGTCTGGCCGTGTCCCTCGCCGACCGCATCGCCGCCGATTTGGGCCATTGTGTGATCCTGCGGCGAATCGGCGGCGAAGTCGCGTTTGCATGGTTGACGAAAACGCCGGTTGTCACTATAGGACGCTGACTTTTCCGCAGAAGCCGCAATTGTCGAGTGGCGCCGCCCGGGCTGGCGCTACGAGAAACGGTGTTTCCAACGCGGACCAAAATAACGAATTCGAAGGTGATAACCATGTCACGCGCATGCGAATTGACCGGAAAATCGGTCCTGACCGGCAACAATGTCAGCCACGCCAACAACAAATCGCGGCGTCGCTTCCTGCCGAACCTGTGCAATGTCACGCTGATGTCCGAGGCACTCGGGCAGAGCTACCGTTTCCGCGTCTCGGCGGCGGCGCTGCGTACGGTCGAGCATCGCGGCGGTCTCGACGCGTTCCTGGCCAAGGCCAAGGACAACGAGCTGTCGCAGCGTGCACGGCTCTTGAAGCGTCAGATTGCCAAGAAGTCGGCCGAACAGGCTGCCTGATACAGAGCCTGCGGCTTAAGGCTCAATCGCGGGCAGGCCGGACGGGCCTGCCTTTGTTCAACGCGCTGGTGGCATCACCCAGGATAAAAAAATGCGGATAGCACAGTCTTATCTTCCCTTCATTCTCGCGATGTGCGCGGTTGTCGCGCTGTCGAACTATCTCGTCCAGTTTCCGGTCCAGATTGCGCTCGGCACGGTCAATCTTGCCGATCTTCTGACCTGGGGGGCGTTCACCTATCCGATCGCGTTTCTCGTCACCGATCTGACCAACCGCCGCTTCGGCAGTTCGGCGGCGCGGACGATTGTCGTGTTCGGCTTCGTGCTTGCGGTTCTGTTGTCGATCTGGCTGGCCACGCCGCGGATCGCGATCGCATCGGGTACGGCCTTCCTGGCCGCGCAGCTGCTTGACGTCTCGGTTTTCGAACGGCTGCGGCAGGCAGCATGGTGGAAAGCGCCACTGGTTTCCACGGTCATCGGGTCGCTGCTCGACACGATCCTGTTCTTCAGCATCGCGTTTGCAGGTTTCTTCGCACTGCTCGATTTCGGTGGCGAGGAAGGATCGCTGGCGTTTCCGGTGCCATTCCTTGGCGTCGGCGGCGAGGTGCCGCTGTGGGTTTCGCTGGCCGCGGGCGATCTGCTGGTCAAGCTGATCGTCGGCTTGGCGATGCTGGTTCCTTACCGCGCGTTCCTCGGTCTCATTCGCGCCGAAGCGCCTGTCGGCCACCCCCGACAAGCCTGAACTCAAGCAGCAGGTTGCGCTGCAGGATCGAGTGATTGTCGTCGGAGACGATGGTCAGTCGCGGCGTACCATCCGGATCGACGGTGATCGCCAGGCCCTCCAGATTGTCGATCTGGTAGCGCATATCGGCTTCCAGCATCTCTTCGCCGACCAGCGTCTGGCCCTTGCGAATGGTGCCGCCGTCGATGCGGCGCAACCGCATTGCGACGCCGTCACGTACGTTGAAGCGGCGCTCCAGCAGCACGAGATCGCCACCGGGCAGGAACTTGGCATCGGTGATATCGAACTCGCCATAGCGCCAGACCGAGAACTCGAAGCTCTTGCCGTCGGGGTGGCGGACGAAACCCATGATGTTCCGGGCCTTGTCGAGACTGCGCTCGGTAATGCCGACCAGCGCGCCGGCCAGCGGCGAAGCAGGCGGCGCGACCGCCAGCGCCTCGAAGCCCTTGTTGCGGCGTAATTCATAGAGCGGGACCGGTGGATTGAACTCGCCGCGGAATTCGGGGAATCGCTCGCGCAGGTCGTAGACGGCAATTCTGTGCAGCCGCTCGAAACTGACGTACGCCGTGCCGTCCTCGACGGTTATCCCTTCAGCGTCGGTTTCCCATTTCTCGCGGGTGTATTTGCCTTCGGCGCCTGGAAGCTGCCGCATGCGCATGTCGGCAAGGCCGGTCGGCCGGCCATCGCCGTCGCGCTCGATCTCGCCGGAGTACCAAAGCCCCGTATCGGTCACGCCGAGAAACCGCTTCTGGTCCGGAAAGACGTGCAGACCCGACAGGGCGCCGAAATCGCGGGCCGATCCGTAAAGCTCCAGCCCGCCGGCGAATTCCAGTTCGCCGAACCGCGTTTGGCTGGAACCGAGCCTGAACTTCTCGATTGCGCGCGCGCGGACCGTCAGGTCGAATTCCAGATCATCGGCGAGAGCGTCCGTGGCGGCAAACCCGGCAGAACAAAGCGTTGTTGCCAGGAGGAACGCGGACAATGCGCGGCGTGCCGTCACGCCGATCTCCGCCGCCTCGTGTCGCGACTGCGCTGTTCCTCGAACAGGGCCGCCAGCTGTTCGGTCATGGCGCCAGCCAGTTCCTCGGCGTCGACGATGGTTACGGCGCGCTGGTAGTAGCGGGTCACATCGTGGCCAATACCGATGGCGAGAAGTTCGACCGCCGAGCGGTTCTCGATCTCTTCGATAACGGCACGCAGATGCCGCTCCAGATAGTTGCCCGGATTGACGGACAGTGTCGAATCGTCGACCGGCGCTCCGTCGGAGATCATCATCAGGATCTTGCGCTGTTCGGGCCTTGCCGCAAGCCGGCGATAGGCCCAGGTCAGCGCCTCGCCGTCGATGTTTTCCTTCAAGAGGCCTTCGCGCATCATCAGGCCGAGATTGCGGCGGGCGCGCCGCCACGGCGCGTCGGCACTCTTGTAGATGATGTGGCGCAGGTCGTTGAGCCGGCCCGGCTCGGCGGGCTTGCCGCGTTTCAGCCATGCTTCGCGCGCCTGGCCGCCCTTCCACGCGCGCGTGGTGAAACCGAGGATCTCGACCTTGACGCCGCAGCGTTCCAGCGTGCGGGCGAGAATGTCGGCGCAGGTCGCCGCGACCGTGATCGGCCGGCCACGCATCGAACCGGAGTTGTCGAGCAGCAGTGTTACCACCGTATCGCGGAAATTGGTGTCGCGTTCCTGCTTGAAGGAGAGCGGCGCGAACGTGCCGGCCATCTCGTCGATGATGATGCGCGGCAGACGCGCCGGATCGAGATAGCCCTCTTCGAGATCGAAATCCCAGGAGCGGTTCTGCTGTGCCATCAGGCGGCGCTGCAGGCGGTTGGCCAGCCGCCCGACCACGCCTTGCAGATTGGCGAGTTGCTTGTCGAGAAACGCCCTGAGCCGTTCCAGTTCCGCCTCGTCGCACAGTTCCTCGGCGGCGACCGTCTCATCGAACTCGGTCGAGTAGATCTTGTAGTCGATGCCGGTCAGGATGTCCTGGAAGGGCTGCTCGCTGCGGATCGCTTCGCCCGGTTCCTCGGCCTCGGCGTCCTGGTTGTCGTCCATGTCCTCGGCGGTGGCGTCCGAGGCATCCATCTCGCCCGATTCCGGCTGCTCGCTTTCGGTCTGGCTTTCCTCGCTTTCGGACTGGTCTTCGCCGCTGTCGTCCTGCTGCCCGCCTTCGGTCTCCTCGTCGGCGTCGGGCTGATCTTCCTGATCGTCCTCGTCGTCCTGATCCGGCTCGGCGTCCGACATTTCGTCGGCGAGTTCCATGGAAACCAGCATGTCGCGTACCGCGCGCGCGAAAGCGTGCTGGTCGTCGATGGCGGCTTCCAGCGCGGCGTAGTCGCCGGCCGCTTTCTCGTCGATCCAGTCGCGCCACAAATCGGCAACGGCGCTGGCGCCTTCCGGGGTGGGGCGCCCGGTCAGCTTCTCGCGCACCACCAGCGCGATCGCTTCGGCCATCGGCGCCTGATCGCGTTCCGTGACGCCTGCAAGATTCGCCTTGATGTATCGGTCGTCGATCATCGCGTCGATGTTGTCGCCGACGCCGGGCATGCGCTGGGCGCCAATGGCTTCGATGCGGGCCTGTTCGACGGCGTCGAAAACCGCCCGCGCATCAGTGCCCTCGGGCGCTGCGGCGGCGTGAATGCGCGGATTGTGGCAAGCGGTGCGCAACGCCATGGAATCGCCGATGCCGCGCGTTACCATGACGTCCCTGCGGGCGATCCGTTTGGGCAGTTCGGGCAGGCGGGCATGCTTGCCGGCGAACCCCGGCTTGTCGGTCGCGAACACGACCTCGAGTTCCGGTTCGCCCGACATGGCGCGCATGCAACTTGTCACCGCGCGCTTTAAAGGCTCGGTGTCAACCGGTTTGCCCGGCTTCTTGCGGATGTTGTCTCCGGGACCTGCCATTTGAGCTGACGGGCGCCCTTAGCTCAGCACCACATTGGCGGCGCTCTCGGCCAACTCTTCGGCAAAGCAGCGCTGGTAGAACTCGGCGACCAGCGTGCGCTCCAGATCGTCGCACTTGTTGAGGAAGGTCAGCCGGAACGCAAAGCCCACATCCTTGAAGATGTCGGCGTTCTCCGCCCAGGTGATGACGGTACGCGGGCTCATCACCGTCGACAAATCGCCATTGATGAACGCCTGGCGGGTCATGTCGGCCAGTCGCACCATGTTGTTGACGATCTCGCGGCCGTCCTGGTTCTGGTAGTGCTTGGACTTCGCCAGGACGATCTCGACTTCCTTGTCGTGCGGCAGGTAGTTGAGCGTGGTGACGATCGACCAGCGGTCCATCTGCGCCTGGTTGATCTGCTGCGTGCCGTGATAGAGGCCGGTGGTGTCACCAAGGCCGACGGTGTTGGCGGTCGCAAACAGCCTGAAGGCGGGGTGCGGCCGGATCACGCGGGACTGGTCGAGAAGCGTCAGGCGGCCCGACGATTCCAGCACGCGCTGGATCACGAACATCACGTCCGGGCGGCCGGCGTCATATTCGTCGAACACCAGCGCGACGTTGTGCTGATAGGCCCAAGGCAGGATGCCATCGCGGAACTCGGTGACCTGCTTGCCTTCATGGATAACGATGGCATCCTTGCCGACGAGGTCGATACGGCTGACATGGCTGTCCAGGTTGACGCGCACGCAGGGCCAGTTCAGCCGCGCGGCGACCTGCTCGATATGGGTCGACTTGCCGGTTCCGTGATAGCCGGACACCATAACGCGGCGATTGTGTGCAAAGCCGGCCAGGATCGCCAATGTTGTCGCGCGGTCGAAGATATAATCGCGGTCGATGTCGGGCACATAGGCGTCGGCTTCGCTGTAGGCCGGGACCTGCATGTCGACATCGATTCCGAATGTCTCGCGTACATCGGCCGAGGCGTCGGGCATGTTGGCGATGTCGAGTTCTATTTTGTTCATGGGATCAACTCAGGGGAAAGGCGCCCCAGGGGCGCAGCAAGTCGGTGTTCTCGGAGTGTTGCCTAGCACAGGCCGGCGGTTTTCAACAATTGATAAGCCTGCACGACGTCACGGAACCGCTCTTCGGAGGTGCGGTCGCCGCCATTGGCGTCCGGATGGTGCTTTTTGACCAGAGCCTTGTACTGGGTCTTGATCTCATCGGCGGTAGCCGACGGCTTCAGCCCCAGGGTCGTCATGGCCTTGGCTTCCAGCGGCTTGAGCTTGCGCATGACCGGCTTGGCTTCGCGCGCGTTCCAACTCGGATCGCGCATGCGCATCGAGCGGGCCGACCCGGACCGCATGTCGGAGAAGACGGGCGCGGCCGAGGCCGTTTCCTGGTGGGCTGTGCCCATCTTCCATGTCGGGCGGTTGCCGGTCAGCGCTTCCTTCTGGAACTTGGCGATATCGTCATCGCCCAGTCCGGAGAAGTAGTTGTAGTTCTTGTTATATTCGCGAACGTGATCGATGCAGAAGACGAAATACTCGCCCTCGCGGTTGCGGCCGGCCGGCGCCTTGTGGGTGCCGGGCTTGTTGCATCCCGCCCACTGGCATTTGGAAGCGGCAACCTCTTCCTGCTGCTTCTTTTTCTTCTTTCCGCCCGGATTGATGCGGATCGAATCGAAATATTTCGAACTGGTGCTCATCTGACCATGCCTATGGGCCACGGGCCCTTGCAACAAGCATTGACTTAGGAAGATTTAACGCGGCAAACCCGAGCCGCAAGCGTCTTAGGAAGACGCACTGGTTTAACTGCCATTCCCGGCAGAGGCAAGGTAGGAAGCGAATGGGACCGATTGAAGAACGGATCACAAAAAAGATCGAAGACGCCTTCGCGCCGGTTCGCATGGAAGTCGTCAACGAGAGCCATCTGCATGCCGGGCATCGCGGCGGCGCTGTCGACGGGACGGGCGAAACGCATTTTCGGGTCAGGGTCCTGTCGGACGCGTTTTCCGGCCTGTCGCGCGTGCAGCGCCACCGCGCGCTGAACGAGTTGCTGAAGGACGAGATCACCGATGGCGTGCATGCGCTGGCGCTGGAGCCCGTGGCGCCCGGCGAGCCGCTGCGCTGGTAGGGTTGCCGCAGACCGGACGCGCTAAAGGCTGCAGTTGTCAGACTGGCCGGATGCGCAACTTCGTGATGCGGTTCTTCTCGCGCTTCATGACGACAAAGCGCTTGCCGTAGAAGGTGAAGGCCTGCTTTTCGGCCGGAATGGTCTGGGCCCGGTGGATTACGAGGCCGGCGATGGTCGTCGCTTCCTCGTCCGGCAGATCCCAATCGAGCGCGCGGTTGATGTCGCGGATCGGCACCGAACCATCGACAACGACGGAGCCGTCGGCTTCCTGCCGGACGCCCTGGACATCGACATCGTGTTCGTCGGCGATTTCGCCGACAATTTCCTCGATGATGTCTTCGAGCGTTACCAGGCCCTCGACCTCGCCATACTCGTCGACAACGACGGCGACATGCGCCTTGCGGCGCAGGAACGCGTCGAGCTGGTCGCGCAGGGTTGTGGTGTCGGGAACGAACCACGGTTTCGTCGCGACCTTCATGATGTCGATGCGTGTCGGGTCGTTGTCGACCGCGTGCAGCGCGCGCAGCACGTCCTTGGCGTGGACAATGCCAATGATGTTGTCGTTCTCGTCACGCCAGACCGGCATGCGCGTGTAGGGGCTTTTCAGGATTTCGGTGACGATTGCCTGCGGTTCCTGGTCGGCATTGACGGTGCGCATGTTGGTCCGGTGCACCATGATGTCGGAGATTTCCAGTTCGGCCAGGTCGAGCAGGCCGCCGAGCCGGTCGCGCTCCTCCTTGACCACAGAACCCTCCTGGTGGAGGACTTCGACAGCGCCGCGGATCTCTTCATGCGCGGTCAGCATCGAATCGGTGTCAGTGAGATCGATGCCGAACACTTTGAGGATACGGCGGACGATCAGGTTGACGAGGCTGGATGGCGGGCCGAAGAAAATGACGAAACGGCTGATGACCGGTGCGACGAACAGCGCGAAACGGTCGGGATTGGAGATTGCCCAGGACTTCGGCAGGACCTCAGCGAAAATCACCAGCAAGACGGTCATGGCGATGGTCGCATAGGCGACGCCGGACTGCCCGAACAGCGAGAGAAAAACGCTGGTCGCCAACGCCGAACCGAGGATGTTGACGAGGTTGTTGCCAATCAGCAGCGCGCCGATCAGACGGTCCTTGCGCGTCAGCAGGCGGTTGACCGTTCGCGCGCTTTTGTCGCCGGTCGATTCCAGATGGTGCATGCGCGCCTTGGACGTCGCGGTCAAAGCCGTTTCCGAACCCGAGAAGAAGCCCGACAGGACGATCAGTCCCAACACCACGCCGGCCACGATCCAGATTTCCATTGCTCGTCAGTCTCCAAGTTTCGCGGCGAGGAACGCCCGAACCTCGGAGGCCGGGACGTTGCGGGCAACGAACGCCTCGCCGATGCCGCGCGTCAGGATGAAGTTCAACTCGCCGCGCGTTACCTTCTTGTCCTGCGCGATGTAGTCAAGCATCGCATCGGCGTCGGGAATGCGATCCCGCATGCCGTCCAGGGCGGTCGGCAGGCCGACCGCATCGAGATGCGCCTTGACCCGCGTGGCGTCGTCGGGGCTCGCCAGGTTCATGCGCGCCGAAAACTCATGCGCCAGCACCATGCCGATCGACACGCCCTCGCCATGCACCAGAATGTCGGGATCATAGGCGGCGGCGGCTTCCAGCGCGTGGCCGAATGTGTGGCCGAGATTGAGCAGCGCACGGTCGCCTGCTTCGCGTTCGTCGCGGGCAACGACGTCGGCCTTGGCGCGGCAGGATTCGGCGATCGCGTGAACGCGTTCGGTGCCGCCGGCCTTGATCGACGGCCAGTTGTTCTCCAGCCAGGCAAAGAAATCGGGCCGGTCGATCAGCCCGTATTTGACGACCTCGGCGTAGCCGGCGCGGAATTCGCGCGGTGAAAGCGTATCGAGCGCGGCGGTGTCGGCGAGCACCAGCCGCGGCTGGTAGAATGCGCCGATCAGGTTCTTGCCATGCGGACTGTTGACGCCGGTCTTGCCGCCGACCGACGAATCGACCTGTGCCAGCAGCGATGTCGGCATCTGCACGAATTGCATGCCGCGGCGGGCTATCGCCGCCGCGAAGCCGGTCAGGTCGCCAACTACGCCGCCGCCCAGCGCGATGACGACGTCGCCGCGCTCCAGCCGGGCATCGAGGATCTCTTCGACAACCGTTTCGAGCGTTTGAAAGCTTTTCGACGGCTCGCCCGCCTGCACCGTTATCGCAGTCGCCGCAATACCGGCGCCGGCGAGGCTGTCCGTTACCGTGCCGAGATAGCGGGCAGCGACATTGGTGTCGGTCACGATGGCGGCGCGAACACCGGGAAGGACGCCGGCCAGATGCGCGCCTGCGTTATCCAGCAGGCCCGGCCCGATCAGAATGTCGTAGGATCGGTCGCCAAGCGGGACGGTGACCGTCTGCATGACGCCGTTCGGCGCGGCCTCAGCCAGCATGGCGTCGGTTTCTGTGGTCATGAACTGTTTGCTCCGGCGGTGTCTTTTCGTTTGTGCTTGCGCGGTGCCGGTTTCGTGGCAGGTTCGGCCTCGAGGTGGGCGGCAAGCGCGGACACCACCCGCATCGCCATCTCCTCCTTGGAGATATCGTCGGACGGCACCTCGAGATCGGCGGTGGCGTAGACCGGGTAGCGGCGGTCGATCAGCGCCTCCATGACGCCGCGCGGGTTCGGATCGCGCAACAGCGGCCGGTTCTGGCGGCGCGAGACGCGCTCCATCAACAGGTCGATATCGGCCGATAGCCAGACCGAAACGCCGCGCCGGGCGATCGCGTTGCGGGTGCTTTCGTTCATGAAGGCGCCGCCGCCGGTCGCCAGGATCTGCGGCCCGGATTTGAGGACGCGGGCGATCACGCGGCGCTCAAGTGCGCGGAACTCGGCTTCGCCATAGCTTTCGAACAATTCGGCGATGGTCATTTTCGAGGCGGTTTCGATTTCGGTATCGGCATCGACAAAGGGCAGGCCGAGCAAGGCAGAAGCCTTGCGCCCGATCGCCGATTTACCTGCACCCATAAGGCCGACAAGCACGATCGACCGTCTTCCCAGACGGCGACGAACCGTATCGCAGCGCTGTTTATTGTCAGTTTCCATTGCATTTCCCGGCTAAGTCCGCTTACCACATGAAGGACCGCGCCGTGTCAAGAATCGGGGTTCGGGCGGTTTTTGTGTTTGATCCGGTTCTACCGGGATTGCATATTGCGGAGGGTAGGGGCACCCTGCGCGGGACGGGGATATATGCCAAGTCTGATCCGCTTCATTGTTTTCATGGGAATTCTCGCCGGCATTGCCTATGGCGGCATGTGGGCGCTGGTGCTCTATGTCGATCCGGTGGAGCGCGAAATGACGGTCCGAATTCCGGCCGACCGCATCAATCCCGACAACTGATACCGCCGGTAAACCATGCCGTGCTAGACTGGCGGGATGATCGACGCATTCCTGGAAATGATGAGCGCCGAACGCGGTGCGGCCGATAACACGCTCGCGGGCTACCGGCGCGACCTCGACGATGCCGAGGATTTCCTGCGCCAGACCGGACGGCGGCTGGCCGAGGCGCGTTCCGAAGACATTTCCGCCTATATGCGCAGTCTCGAAGCGGCGGGCTTCGCGGCGTCGTCGCAGGCGCGGAAGCTTTCGACGCTGCGGCAGTATTTTCGCTTCCTTTATGCCGAAGGCCACCGGGCGGACGATCCGACCGGGGTGATCGCCAGCCCGAAAAAGGCGCGTGCGTTGCCCAAGGTTCTCGATGTTGGCGCGGTGGATCGCCTGCTCGAGCGGGCCGCACTGGAGGTGAGCGAGACAGCCGGCGATCCTGCGACCCACGCAAGGGCGGTCAGGACGCGAGCGATCCTGGAACTGCTTTATGCAACCGGGCTTCGCGTCGGCGAGTTGGTGACGCTTCCCGTCACCGTCGCGCGCCGCGACGAGCCGTTTTTCATGGTCAAGGGAAAGGGCGGCAAGGAACGGCTGGTTCCGGTCGCTGACAGCGCCCGCGACGCGCTGGCCGCCTATGTTGCGATTCGCGACCGCGATCCGCGCGCCGGCGATTGTCCGTACCTGTTCCCAACCGAAGATCACACGACGCACATCGCCCGCCAGGTGGTCGCCCGCGACCTGAAATCGCTCGGCACGCGCTGCGGCATATCCGCCGCGAAGCTTTCGCCGCATGTGCTGCGCCATGCCTTTGCCAGCCATCTGCTGCAAAACGGCGCCGACCTTCGTGTCGTGCAGCAACTGCTGGGGCATGCCGATATCTCGACAACGCAGATCTATACCCATGTGCTGGACGAGCAATTGCACCGGCTGGTGAGCGAACGCCATCCCCTGGCGGACTGATCGAACAAGCTTGACAAGCCATGCAATAGGGGCCACGTGCACGCTGATTCCCAAAGGCCACACGGAGTTTGAATGTACAGTTATCTCGATTTCGAGAAGCCGATTGCCGATCTGGACGGCCAGATCATGGAACTCAAGAAGCTTTCCGAGGGCGAGAGTGGCGGCGTCGACGTTGCCGAGGAAATCGCGCGGCTTGAAAAACGCTCCGCCGAAGCCCTTGTCGAGGCCTACCGCAAGCTGACGCCCTGGCAGAAGGCGCAGGTCGCCCGGCATCCGGATCGCCCGCACTGTTCGCATTTCGCCGAGGCTCTGTTCACCGAATTTACGCCGCTGGCTGGCGACCGCAACTTCGCCGAGGATCATGCCATCATCGCCGGCTTCGCGCGCTTTGACGGCGAACCGGTTGCCGTGATCGGTCAGGAAAAGGGCTCCGACACGCAGTCGCGGCTGAAGCACAATTTCGGCATGGCCCGGCCCGAAGGCTATCGCAAGGCGGTGCGGATCATGGAACTGGCGAACCGCTTCGCGATCCCGATCGTGACGCTGGTCGACACTGCCGGCGCCTATCCAGGGATCGGCGCGGAGGAGCGCGGTCAGGCCGAGGCCATCGCACGGTCGACCGAAACCTGCCTGCAACTGGAAGTGCCGATGGTCTCGGTTGTGATCGGCGAAGGCGGTTCGGGCGGCGCGATCGCCATTGCCACAGCCAACAAGGTGTTCATGCTCGAACATGCGATCTACAGCGTGATCTCGCCGGAAGGCGGCGCTTCGATCCTGTGGCGCGACGCGGCGCGCGCCAAGGACGCGGCGACGGCGATGAAGATCACCGCCCAGGACCTGCTGGCGCTCGGCGTAATCGACGGCATTGTCGCTGAACCGCTGGGCGGGGCGCACCGCGATCCATCCAAGGTGATGGAGGAGACGCGCAAGACCGTCGCCGAGGCGCTCAAATCGCTGTCGAACATGGACGGCAAGGACCTGAAGCAGCACCGCCGCGAGAAGTTCCTTTCGATCGGCCGCAATCTCGCCTGAAATCGCACGTCGCGAGCCCAATTTCGCCACAAGGCGAAACTAGCTACGCGCAAAGCGCGCCGATTACTTTTGCGTGAGTGGTGCGGCGAAACCTTGCGGTAAGTTATCGTCAAATATATTCGGACCCCTACAGGACCGATCCGGGAAAGGCGGGAATGGCTCTCAGGCGCATAATGTCGGCAGCGGCGATTGCAGGTGCACTGGCGCTGGCCGGCTGCCAGGCGAACGACGTGCTGTCGCTCAAGGAAAACGCCCCGATCCCCAAGGAAACGCTGGCCTCCATGCGGGCCAACGGAATGACGCCGTCTTCGCCGATCCTGATGCGGATCTTCAAGGACGAGGGTGTGCTGGAGGTTTGGAAACAGAAGGACACCGGCCGCTACGGCCTGCTCAAGAGCTACGAGATCTGCACCTATTCGGGCGTCAAGGGTCCGAAGCTGCGCGAAGGCGACCGGCAGGCGCCGGAAGGCTTCTACGCGGTATCGCGCCAGCTGCTCAATCCGAACTCGTCGTTCCACCTGTCGTTCAACATGGGCTACCCGAACGCGTTCGACCGGGCGCATGGCCGCACCGGCTCCAACCTGATGGTGCATGGCGCGTGCTCGTCGCGCGGCTGCTATTCGATGACCGACGAGAACATCGCCGAAATCTATGCCTTTGCCCGCGAGGCGCTGAGCGGGGGCAAGCAGGACGCCTTCCAGGTGCAGGCGTTCCCGTTCCGCATGACGCCGGAAAACCTGGCGCGGCATCGCGGCGACCGGAATTTCGAGTTCTGGCAGATGCTGAAGGAAGGCTACGATCATTTCGAACTGACCAAGGCGCCGCCGAAAGTCGATGTCTGCGGCAAGCGCTACGTGTTCAACCGGGTCGCCGAGGAAGGCGAATTCGAGGCGACCAGCGCCTGTCCGCCGATGTCGATGCCGGTGAACCTGGAACTGGCCTACCAGTCATTGCAATCCAAGCACGCGCTGGCCTTCGAGCAGGCCGTTGCGAAGCTGGAGGGGCGGCCGGTTTCCGCCGGCGCCCAGTAACGCGATCCCCAAATGGATGACGTCTACGATCTGCGCGGCCTGAAATGCCCGCTGCCCGTTCTGAAAACGCAGAAGAAGATGCGGGCGATGGCGGCGGGCGAACAGCTTTGGGTGCGCACCGACGATCCGCTGGCCGTGATCGACATCCCGAATTTCTGCCGCGAGCGCGGCCACACGCTGGTCACGTCGGAAACCGTCGAGGACGGGCACCGGTTTCTGATCGAGTGCGGGTGAGGCGCGCGTCACCGCCGCCGCGTCCCATTCGCTGAGACCGGATTGCTGAAAGACTTTTTACTGTTCGCGACAAGCTTTCCCGGTCTGGCTGCGCCAGCCGGGGCATCGCGAATGGAAGACGGGCGGTCAAAGCATCGCAACGTCTAAAAGGTATAGCGATCCTCGGACCGCCCGCTCGGTGGTCTTGCAGCTTCGGTCGGCGGCCCGGAACTCAGTCCGGGAAAACAAGACTGCGCGCGCCGCTTCATGCCGCCCTGCCGTGGGGGTTCATCACCCAGCGATACACCTCTGCACCGCCCAGCAGGCACCGTCCTTCCCCCTGTGAGCCGGTGTGCACGCCAGGCTTCCGTGAGAAGGCGGGAGTGAGTGTAAGAGAGGTTTGGGAGCGGTGGACAACTTGTATGGCGCTGTTCGGCCAAACGACCGGGATTGCGCAAGAAAACGGTTGCATGCCCGGACATCCATCCACCGGGAAGTGCTCTAGAGCGTGTTCCGATCAGATTGAAGCAGTTTGATGAGAGATGGTTTTCGCAACCGGCCAGGAGAAGACCGCAGAGCGATGCTTTCGCATCGGTCGAGGATTTCGACGCCGCCGGGGCGGAAAGCAGCCTCAAGCCGGAGGTCATGCAACTGAGAACATTAAAGAACATCAGATCGCCTGAACTTGATCTTTTGCACAGTGAGCAGCGTCGCGAAAAACTGACGGGTCTCGACCCGCTTCGTTTTCCGCTCCTTGTCACTGCACAAAATCCCGGCGTTCAAGCGATTCAATCTGACCGGAACACGCTCTAAAACCCCGGAACGGCCAGCGGATTGGCGATCACCGCATCGCGGTCGGGCGTGTCGGTGGCGACCTGGCCGGCAAAGGCGGCGAACAGATCGGCGATCTTGCGGCGATTGCCGTTGCGGGCGATCACCACCAGCCGCGTTTCGGGCGCGCGTCCGTCCCAGGCGTCGAGCAGCACCGGCGGATGGTAAACCGGCCCGGCACCGTGGATGACCATAGGGCGGGCGGGCTGTTCGGCGGTCAGGACAATGCCCTTCATGCGCAGGACCTGGCCAGGCATGGAGGAGCGCAGCAGGTCGACGAACATCTCGACGGTCGCGGCGGGGATCGGCGCGTCATGGCGCAGCGTGAACGCCTCGATCGACGCGTCGTGCCGGTTGACATCGAGATGGCCGTGCGCGTGGTCATGGTCACCGTGATCGTGGTGGTGATGGTGCTCGTCTTCGGTGAAGGTCAGGTCATGGCCCGAGGCATAGACGCCCGAAGCGCCGGTGTCGTCGATCTCAAGCGCAAAGCCTGGCGCGTTGGCGTCGCGGATATCGGCGATGGCATTGAGTGCGGCGAGGCGTTGGCGCAGGCGAGCGAAATCCGCTTCGGGCAGATCGGTCTTGGTGACGATAACGGTGTCGGCGAGCGCGACCTGCTGGCGCGCTTCTTCCTGAGCGGCGAGTGTGTCGATACCGCTGACGGCGCAGACCACGGCGACAAGCCCGGCCAGCCGGAACCGCTCGAAGAGCGCCGGTGCACCGATGATCGCCTGCAGCACCGGCACCGGATCGGCGAGGCCGGTGGTCTCGATGATCACGCGGTCGATGCGCTTGCCGCGTTCGGCTTCGGCGGCGATCTTTTCCAGCGTGTCGATCAGGTCGCCGCGCACTGTGCAGCACAGGCAACCATCCGACAATTCGATCATGTCGCCGTTCCGGGCGCTTGTCTCGATCAGCAGGTGGTCGATGCCGACATCGCCGAATTCGTTGACGATGATCGCCGTGTCGGCAAAGGCCCCCGACTTCAGCAGGCGGTTGAGCAGGGTTGTCTTGCCGGCGCCCAGAAAGCCGGTGATGATGTGGACGGGAATGGGCATCTGCGTGTTGTGTTAAGCCCTACAGGCCTCAGGTTTCCGGTCGCGGCTCCGGAACGGGAACATCGAAGCCCGGCTTCAGGGCGTATTTAACGCGATCTTCCTCGTCGACAAGCGAAATGCGCTCGGGGCGCTGTACCGGAGCAGGAATCGCCCGGACCATCTGGCCGAACAGCATGGTCGCCGAACGGCTGGAGCCGATGGCACCGCCGGTCCTGACCGCAATGGCGATCGGCTTGCGATCAAGGGCCTTCAGAAGCGGCGTGCCGAAGGAGCCGCGCTTCTCCTGCGAGCGGGCGGTGCGTGCCGCCTTGGAGCAGACGATCTCGCGCATATTGACCGGGGTAGCGGAAATGCCATCGGGTTTCTGCATCGTCTGAAGCAGCGGCTGGTCCTGCTTCCGGGTGAATTCGCGGAAGCCGGCATCGAGCAGGGTGGCGGTCTTGCGCGCCCGGCGGTTGGGGCTGAACTCGCCCAGCACGATGGCGATCAGCGTCGTGTCCTGGCGGGTGGCCGACGCGGCCAGGTTGAAGCCGGCCTCGCAGACATAGCCGGTCTTCATGCCGTTGGCGCCCTCGAAGCGCCCGAGAAGCTGGTTGTGACCGCGGATCGTCCGGTCGGCGGTGGAAATCGCCTCGGCCTTGAAATAGCCGGCGTGCTGCGGAAACTCGCGCAGGATGGTGCGCGCCAGAAGGGCAAGGTCGCGGGCGGTGGTGTATTGCTGCTTGCTGTGCAGGCCGTGCGGATTGGCGAATCGCGTGTCGGTCATGCCGATGCGTTTCGCCTCGGCGTTCATGCGGGCGACGAACTCTTCCTCGGTGCCGGACACCGACTCGCCAATGGCGACCGCGATGTCGTTGGCCGACTTGACGATCAGCATCTTGAGCGCATTGTCGAGCGTGACGATCGTGCCGACCGGGTAAGCCATGTGGCTCGGCGGTTGGCGCGCCGCGTTCAGCGAAACGCGGACCGGTGACTGCATGGTCAGCCCGCCGTCACGTACCTCGCGAAAGGCGACATAGGCCGTCATCAGCTTGGTGACGGAGGCCGGCGGCCAGCGCACGAACACGTCCTCGGCGTGGAGAACGCGGCCTGTCGACGCCTCAATGACCACCGACGGGGCGGCCGCGGCGCCGCCGGCACAATACACAAAGAACAAAAGGACGGCCCAGCGGGCCAGGCAAAGCCTGCTTGCTGTCAACATTGTACTTCCGTTGATGTTACCGTGGTTTTTTGTCTAGGCGAAGCTTGAAAGCGAAACAAGACCGGCTTTGCACAACCCATGCGATAAAGGCGGTGCGATGCGCCGATGCCACATTGACGGATGCGGCTGGCGCTCCAATCTGCTAAGCGACAGACCGTTCGCCCCCGAACGCCCGCCGAGGAGTTGCCACGCATGCCGATCCTGAACCGCGCCCACGAGATGCAAGCCGAAGTCGCCGACTGGCGGCGTCACCTGCATATGCACCCGGAACTGATGTACGACGTGCACCAGACGGCCGCGTTCGTCGCCGGCAAGCTGCGCGCGTTCGGCTGCGACGAGGTTGTAACCGGGATCGGCCGAACCGGTGTCGTCGGTATCATCAACGGCGGCAAGGGCGAGGGCGAGACGCTCGGTTTTCGCGCCGACATGGACGCGCTGCCGATCCGCGAGGAAACCGGCAAGGACCACGCGTCCACGGTGGAGGGCCATATGCATGCCTGCGGCCATGACGGGCACTCCGCCATGCTGCTCGGCGCGGCGCAGTATCTCGCCGAAACGCGCAATTTCGCCGGCCGGGTGGCGGTGATTTTCCAGCCCGCCGAAGAGGGCGGCGGCGGCGGCGACGCGATGGTGCGCGACGGGATGATGGAAAAGTTCGGTATCGACCGGGTCTACGGCATGCACAATATGCCGGGCCTGCCGGTCGGCGAATTCGCGATCCGGGCCGGCGGCTTCTTTGCGGCGACCGACGAGTTCATCATCCGTATCGACGGCCGGGGCGGGCATGCGGCGATGCCGGACAAGGCCATCGATCCGATCATGATCGGCGCGCAGATCGTCAGTGCGCTGCAGACGATCACCTCGCGCAACGCCAACCCGATCCAGCCGCTGGTGGTGTCGGTGACGAAGTTCAACGCCGGCAGCGCTTTCAACGTTATCCCGCAGTCCGCCGAGATCGGGGGCACGGCGCGTTCATTGTCGAAGGAAAACCGCGAACTGGCGGAAGCGCGGATCAAGGCGGTGGCGACGGGGCTCGCATCGGCACATGGCGCCATTGCCGAGGTCAAATGGCACCGCGGCTATCCCGTGATGGTCAACGATGCGGCCGAGGCCGAGGTGGCCGCCGAGCGGGCCGGCCAGGTCGCCGGCGCGCATGCCGTCCATACCGATTTCCGGCCGACCATGGGCGGCGAGGACTTCGCCTATATGCTGGAGGCGAGGCCGGGCGCGATGATCCTGATCGGCAATGGCGATACGGCCGGGCTGCACAATCCCAAGTATGATTTCAACGACGAGATCATTCCGCTGGGAATCAGCTACTGGGCGGCGCTGGCGGAATCGAACACGGCACGCGGCTAGTGCGTGTCCGGGTTTCGCCGCTATGCTCGGCGCAGGCAAAGAATCCGCTTCGCCTTGCCGGGCGGATCCTGTAAAACGCGGTCACGCGGTCCCGTAGCTCAGCAGGATAGAGCATCAGATTCCTAATCTGAGGGTCACAGGTTCGAATCCTGTCGGGATCGCCATTGTCCGATCGGTCATCGTGAACCACGAACACAGGCCTGCGGGTTGGGGCCGTGATTTTTCACGCGCAGCTCGGCAGAGCGCGGCTTTGACCTTCGCTATCCAAGCCGCACGGTCATCCCATGTCCCGGTTGCATCTGTAAATTGGATACAGTATCCAAAAAGAGAATTCCAGCCCGCATCAGGACGGTTTCCTCGCTCGCAGGAGAGAGGAAGCGGGCACAAACCAAGGAAAGACCCATGACCGACATCATTTTCGCCGGCACCATGCCGGCCCTGATGACCCCGTGCAAAACGGACCGGACGCCCGACTACGACGCGCTGGTCAAAAAGGGCCGCGAGATGATCGAGGCAGGCATGTCGGCGGTGGTCTATTGCGGTTCGATGGGCGACTGGCCGCTCTTGACCGACGAACAACGCATGGAAGGCGTCGCGCGCTTGGTGGATGCCGGTCTGCCGGTGATCGTCGGCACCGGCGCGATCAACCCGAATTCGGCGGTCGCCCATGCGGCGCATGCGCAGAAGGTGGGCGCGGCCGGGCTGATGGTCATTCCGCGCGTTTTGTCGCGCGGAACGTCCGTGGCCGCGCAGAAAAACCACTTCAAGGCGATTCTGACCGCCGCGCCGGATATCCCGGCCATCATCTACAACAGCCCTGTCTACGGCTTTGCGACGCGCGCCGACCTGTTCTTTGCGCTGCGCGCCGAGCATCCTAACCTGGTCGGCTTCAAGGAATTCGGCGGCAAGGATGACCTGCGTTACGCGGCCGAGCACATCACCTCGCAGGACGATCAGGTGACACTGATGGTCGGCGTGGACACCGAGGTCTATCATGGATTCGTGAATTGCGGGGCGACGGGTGCGATCTCCGGCATCGGCACTGCACTGCCGAGGGAAGCGCTGCTGTTGGCATCGCTCTGCAAGAAAGCCGCGCAAGGCAGTGCCGAGGCGCGGATGCGGGCCGCACAGCTGGAGGAAGCCTTCAACGTGCTGGCAAGTTTCGACGAGGGTACCGACCTTGTGCTGTACTACAAACACATGCTGGTCCTGAATGGCGAGGAGGAGTACCGCTTGCACATCGTGGAAACCGATGAATTGTCTGACGCACAGCGCAATTACTGCGAACAGCAGTACAGCCAGTTCCGTAGCTGGTTCGCGGACTGGTCCAGCCAAGGCGGGATTATCGCGGAATGCATGTAATCGACAGCCATACCGGTGGCGAACCGACACGGGTGATCCTGTCAGGCGGACCGGACCTCGGGACCGGCCTGCTGGAAGAGCGTGCGCGCCGGTTGGCCGAGGATCACGAAGGGTTCTACCGGTCGGTCGTCTTAGAACCGCGCGGCCAGACCGCCATGGTCGGCGCGCTTCTGGTGGAGCCGACCGACCCCGAATGCGCGGCAGGCGTAATCTATTTCGACGCCTGCACGGTCATTGGCATGTGCGGGCATGGCACGATCGGGCTTACCGTCTCGCTGGCGCATCTCGGGCGGATCGGGCCGGGAAAGCACCGCATCGAGACGCCGGTCGGCTTGATCTCGGTGCATCTGGAAGACGCCAATACGGTCACGGTGACGAATGTGGAAAGCCGCCGCGTGGCCAAGGATGTCAGCATCGATGTGCCGTACCACGGTCCGGTCACCGGCGACGTCGCCTATGGCGGCAACTGGTTCTTCATCGTCGACCCGAGCCCGATCCCGGTGGTTCCGGCAAACATCCGGGCGCTGACCGATATGGGGATTGCCATCCGCGAAACCGCAAACAAGGTGGGGATCGGCGCGGCGCAGGGCGTGGCGATCGACCATGTGATCTTTCAGGATGCCGCCGAAGCTGCGGACGTGCACAGCCGCAACTTCGTTCTTTGCCCCGATGATGCCTATGACCGGTCGCCCTGCGGCACGGGTAGTTCGGCGTGGCTGGCCTGTCTGGCCGCCGATGGACGCCTTGGCCCCGGCGAAGAGATCGTTCAACAGAGCGTCATCGGCAGCCGGTACGTGTTGTCTTACCGACCGGGTACCGAAGGCGGGGTGATCCCCTCGATCATCGGGCAGGCCTTTGTCAGCGCGGAGGCGCATCTTCATTTCGACGCGAAGGATCCCTTCAGGGAGGGGATCGTCTTTTGAGCTCAGGCATTGGCTACAGCCGTGTTTGCGATGTTCAGACGCCTCGGGAACTGATCGTCGTGGTCGGCGCCGGTGTGGTCGGCGTCAGCATCGCGCTTGAACTGCAACGGCGCGGCAAGCCGGTTCTGGTTGTCGATCGCAAAGGAGTCGCCACCGAAGCCTCTTGCGGGAATGCCGGCGCGTTCGCCTTTACCGACATCATCCCGCTGGCCACGCCGGGGATCATGCGCAAGGCCCCGAAATGGCTGCTGGACCCGACGGGGCCGCTATCGGTTCCGCCGGCCTATGCGTTGAACATCGCCCCGTGGATGCTGCGGTTCTGGCGTGCCAGCTGGCCCGATCGCTATACAAAAAGCGTCACCGCGCAAACGCAACTCATGACCGTTTCGCGCGCGGCGCTGGAACGCCAGATCGAGCATAGCGGCGGCGCGACGCTGATCAGGCGCGACGGACAATTGCAGCTCTACGAAGGCGCGCGCGAATTCGCGGCAAGCCAGGCCGGACTGGAGTTGCGGCGCGGCCATGGAATTGCCTTCGACACACTTAGCGGTGCTGACGAAATCGCGGAGATCCAGCCGGGTCTCGACAAGCGGTTTACCCATGCCGTCTTTACCCCGACCTGGATGAGCACGATCGATCCGTTGCTTTGGGTCGAGCATCTGGCGCGAGCGTTCATCGCGCGCGGCGGACAGATCGCGAAGGCGGATGTGCGGGCATTGCAGGCGGCGGAAGACAGCGTGTTGCTGGACACGTCCGGCGGTGCGGTCACCGCCGGCCAGGTAGTCATCGCGGCCGGCGCCTGGTCGCATCATGTAACGCGTGCACTCGGCGACCGGGTGCCGCTGGAGACCGAGCGTGGCTACAATACGACACTGCCCGCCGGTGCCTTCGACCTGCGCACGCAACTGACTTTCGGCGGGCACGGCTTTGTCGTGACCAAACTCGGAGAGGACGTGCGCGTCGGGGGCGCGGTCGAGCTTGGGGGCCTGAAGCTGCGGCCGAACTTCAAGCGCGCCGATGTTCTCTTGAAGAAGGCAAAGCGCTTCCTGCCCGGTCTCAGAACAGAAAACGGCACGCAATGGATGGGGTTTCGCCCGTCGATGCCCGACAGCCTGTCGGTGATCGGGGCGTCGTCGAAGAGCAAGCGCGTCCTCTACGCCTTCGGCCACGGTCACCTGGGGCTCACACAATCCGCCGGAACGGCCGAGTTGATCGCCGATCTGGCGACGGACGGGCGACCGGCACTTTCCCTCGATCCGTTTTCGCCGGGCCGCTTCTGAAGCAAACACACCCCTGTCCGCTTTTCGCACCCGCCCAAGTCCGGTAACCCTGTTGAGATCAAGCAAGCAAAAAACGGCACCGCAGATGACCAAGACCCGCGCCGTCTCACGGCAAAGCCTGCCGGAAACCATCGCCAACGATTTGCGGGACCGAATCCTGAGTGGTGAGATTCGCGAGGGCGAAACCATCCGGCAGGAGAACCTAGCGCAGGAATACGCCGTCTCGCGCATGCCGGTTCGCGAGGCGCTGAAGCGGCTGGATGCCGAGGGGCTGCTGCATCTGAGCAATCATCGCGGCGCGACGGTGATCAGGCACTCGCTCGAAGAGATCGGTGAAATCTTCGATCTCAGGATCCTTATTGAGGTTGACCTTTTCCGCCGCGCCATCCCGCTGATGACGGAGATGGACTTCGCCCGTTGCGGCAACATCCTGAGCCAGATGGAGACCTCCTATGACCAGGATGACGTTTCGCAATGGGGCGCGTTGAACTCGCGCTATCACGCAGCGCTCTATGCGGCCGCCCAGCGAGGCCTGACGAATGACCTGCTGGAGCGGATCAGCCTGCAGTCCGATCGCTATATCCGCATGCATCTGAGCGTGATGCAGCAACGCGAACATGCGAAGGCTGAACATCGTCAACTTCTTGCGCTGGCCAGGGCCGGAGATGTGAACAAGGCCGCCGACCTGCTGGCGCGGCACATCGGACGCACCAAATCCGAGTTGCTGGCCTTGGTCGAGGAACAACGCGATGCCGAGAATTGATTGCCGTATCCGGCGTGCCGGGTTGCCGCAAAGATATGAACACATCATCCATTCGTAACCTATCCACACCAGAGAGACGGGCTTGTCATGACTTTTGCTCCCCATGGAAAACATCTCATCGCCGGCCATTGGGTGGCTGGCGATCAAACCTTTCGCTCGCAGCCTGCGACGGGACCGGCGCATGATTTTTCGGTCGGCCGGGTTGCCGATGTCGCAGCGGCTGCGGAAGCCGCCGAGCAGGCCTTTCGGTCCTATGGCTACAGCTCCCGCGAAGACCGCGCGGCGTTCCTGAATGCAATCGCCGATGAAATCGAGGCGCGTGCGCAGCAGATCACGGAAATCGGATCGCAGGAGACCGGGCTCCCGGAAGCGCGGTTGCAGGGCGAGCGCGGCCGGACCACCGGCCAGTTGCGCCTGTTTGCCGCGCACATCTTGAAGGGCGACTATCTCGATCGGCGCCATGACGAGGCGTTGCCCGACCGCACGCCGCTCCCGCGCCCTGACCTGAAACTGGTCCAGCGGCCGATCGGTCCCGTTGCTGTGTTCGGCGCGTCGAACTTTCCGCTGGCCTTCTCGACGGCGGGCGGCGATACCGCTGCGGCGCTGGCGGCCGGCTGTCCGGTCGTCGTCAAGGGCCACAGCGCTCACCCGGGGACGTCCGAGATCATCGCCGAAGCGGTCAAGGCCGCCGTTGACGCCTGTGGCGTGCATCCGGGCGTGTTCAGCCAGATCCAGGGCGGCAATCGCGCCGTCGGGTCGGCGCTCGTGCAGCATCCGCTGATCAAGGCGGTCGGCTTTACCGGTTCATTGGCCGGCGGTCGCGCCCTGTTCGACCTGTGTGCGGCGCGTCCGGAACCGATCCCGTTCTTCGGCGAACTCGGATCGATCAATCCGATGTTTCTGCTGAGCGCGGCAATCGAAAACCGGGGCGAGGCCATCGCGGCGGGCTGGGCCGCGTCGCTGACCATGGGAGCCGGACAGTTCTGCACCAATCCGGGCGTGGCCATCCTCGTCGCGGGACCGAAGGCGGATGCCTTTGTTGACGCTGCGGCAGCCGCCCTGAAAGAGGTGCCTTCGCAGGTCATGCTGACCGAGGGTATCGCGGCGGCCTACAATTCCGGCCAGCACCGGGTCGCCGGCACCCAAGGCGTGCAGGAGGTCGTCGCCTCGGACGCTTCGGAACGTGAAGCAACGCCGGCGCTTTATGTGACATCCGCGCATAACTGGATGTCCAATCCGGGCTTGAGCGAAGAGGTGTTCGGTCCGCTGGGGGTGGTTGTCCTCGCCGAAAGCATGGAGGAGGTGCGTTCGTTGGCGGAGAGCTTCGAAGGGCAGTTGACCTGCTCGCTGCACATGGACGACGCCGACACCGAGGCGGCGCGCAACCTGATGCCGATCATCGAACGCAAGGCGGGTCGCCTGTTGGCGAACGGATTCCCTACCGGCGTCGAGGTCAGCGACACGATGGTGCATGGCGGGCCGTACCCGGCCTCGACCAATTTCGGCGCAACCTCCGTGGGCACTATGTCGATCCGCCGCTTCCTGCGGCCGGTCTGCTATCAGAACATGCCCGATCAGCTGCTTCCCGAAAGCTTCTGATCCCAAGTGGCGGATCGCCCCTGCAGGTGCTTGTTCGGTCACGCGGGGGCGACCGGTCTTGGAGCTTCCCCAATGATACCGGATCAGTCTTCCGGGCAGGGGAAGCCGGCGGTGCCCCAGGCGAGAATGTCGTTGACATGTTCCTGCAGGCTGTAGGGTGCTGGTTCGCGGGTGCCGCCCGGATTCCAGGCCCAATGCAGGATCACGTCATGATCGAGGTGGGCGGCCAGTTCGAGCATGTCGCGGTCACCGTTCTGTTCCGGATCGCGCAACTGGTTGCAGATTTCCACGGACGACTTGCCGAACCATTCCGCCTCGACCGGGGCGAGCAGCCAGTCAGCATTGACCTGCGGGGCGGCATGCGGCGTCGGGTTGATACCGCTGCCGCGCGCCAGATGGCAGGTTGAGCAAAGCAGAGACTCCGCGCCGATGCGGCTCTCGCCGGCATTGATGTTCATGCCATGCGGACGGGTTCTGCCGTAACTCGGTCCGGACCACATCGGGATATTGCTGGCACCGACATGGCAGTTCGAGCAACGGGGATGCGATGTAACCTCGTAGATGTGGCTCCAGGCGGCAAGCCCGGCCTCTATGCTCACGGATCCTTCCGCCGGCGGGTCGATCGTGACGTTGTCGCCGGCCGCAAGGGCGGGTGACGCGGCCAGAAAGGCCGCGACTGCCAGAATTGTGCCAAAGCGGCTCATCGGGCCTCTCCTATACGAAATCGATGAACTTGTAGAACGGCATCTCGCGCAAACGGGTACCGGTGGCCGCGAAGATGGCATTGGCCAAAGCAGGGGCTGCCGGCGGAATCGGTGGCTCGCCGATGCCACGGATGATGTCGGCATTTTCCAATCCCTGCACGATGATCTCCGGGCATTGATACATGCGCATGCCCTCAGCGGCATGGAAGTTGTCCTGCTCCGGGATACCGTCCGAATAGGTGATCTCGCAGTTCATCGCGTGACCGAGACCCCAGACGACAGCGCCCTTGATGTGGTTGTCGAAATTGACCGGATCGACGATCGTGCCGACATCGGCGGCGACATAAACCTTGTCGATCTTGATGCCTTCGCCAGTGTCGGTCACCTCGACGACTTCGGCGGTCGGGACGCCGAAGCTCTCGACCATCGCGACACCGCGGCCACGGCCAGCGCCGAGATCGCTGCCCCAGTCGGACATCTCTGCGACGGCCTCGAGCACCTTGCGGGTGGTGTCGTTGCCGGCAAGCCGGATTCGTTCGGCCATTGGATCGGCACCGGCTGCGTGGATCAGTTCATCGAGCGTGCTCTCGATGAAGAAGCCGGCGCTCGATGCACCAACGGAACGCCAACTGGAGATTGGCGCCACGCCAGATACCGCGTAAGCGCGGACGCGGAAGTTCTCCAGCGCGTAAGGCGCATTCCAAGCACCCGCCGGGATCTGCGTGTCCGGGCCGGGAACCGACATGCCGATGCGGCTGGTCTGCGACCGGAGCACCGAGGGGCTGGCGATCTGCAGATCGAGGCACACAACCTTGCCTTCCGATACCGTGCCCGTGCCACGCGCGATCGAGATCTGGCGCGGGAAGTCTTGGGCGAAATCCTCTTCGCGGCTCATGGTCAGCTTGACCGGCGTTCCGCGCATCTGGTTGGCGATCTCCGCCGCCCATTTCACATGCTCGAGTTCGAGGCGGTGACCGAAGCTGCCGCCGGAATACTGGTTGTGCAGGATGACCTGGTCGGCGTCGTGACCGCTGATGAGCGCGACCTGCTGCTGAAGGATGCGGGGCATCTGATGGCCGGTCCATACCTCGACCGCAGTGTCGGTCACCTTGACGACCGCGCCGAGAGGCTGCATGGGCTGGTGGGCGACATAGGGCGCGCGGTATTCCGCCGAAACCGCCTCGCCTTGCGCGAGAGCATCCTCGACCGCGCCGTCATTGCGCCATTCGGCGTCCAGATGCTCATCGGTGATAGATGCGGCGACCGCTTCCCAGTGATCGGCCTGTTCGGCGGGATAGGCGGCGGGCTCCAAATCGAGTTCGATCTCGGTCGCCGCCATGATGGCGCGCCAGGTGTTGTCGGCGATCACGGCGACGCCGTTGGTCACCTCGACGATGTCCTTGACGCCGCGCCGCTGCCTAGCGTTTTCGGCGTTGAAGCCCTTGATCGGCGACTTGCGCGGATTGAGGCGCAAGGCGGCATAGACCATGCCGTCCATCTGCAGGTCGATTTCGTAGTCGAGCGTACCTGTGGACTTGGCGACGATGTCGCTGCGTTGCGTGTCCTTGCCGATGAAACGCCACTGCGACGGATCGCGCAACACAACGTCGTGAACCGGTTCGACCGTGGCGGCGCGTGCGGCCAGGTCGGTATAGGCAAGGCGTGTTCCATCCGGAAGCACGACCGCGCCGGCTTCTGTCGTCAAGTCGGCGACCGCGATGCCGGTCTCCTGCGAGGCGGCGAGCTTGAGCGTTTCGCGGGCGGCGGCGCCTGCCTTGCGCAGCTTGTCGAAGCTGTCGGGCACGGAGCTGGAACCACCGGTTCCCTGCATGCCGATCAGCTTGAGCATGGAACCCATGGCGGTGCGCATGGCTTCTGCCTGGAAGCTGCGGTCCGTCGACTTGAAGGGCACGCTTTCATCGGCCATGGCGGTGTTGTAGTAGGCAGCGGCCGGCTGGCCGAAGTCGGTCACGAACTGGCCCGGCTCGAGGTCCATTTCCTCGGCGATCAGCATCGCCTGCATCCATACCACACCCTGGCCGACATCGGCGTGCGGCGTGATCAGGGTGATTTCCTCGTCGCTGATCTTGACCCAAGGATTGAATGTCGCTTCGCCGTTGGCGAGCCCGTCTTCGAGCGGATTGGCGTGCGGCCGGCGCACCATGTAGGTTCCGAACGCCACGCCGCCGGCAATGGCGACCGAACCCACGAGAAAGGTCCGGCGGGCGATTTTTCCGATACGGCTCATTTACCCCTCCCTCATCTTGGCAGCGGCGGTCTTGATGGCCTGGCGGATGCGCGGATAGGTTCCGCAACGGCACAGATTGCCGCTCATCGCGGCATCGATATCCGCGTCCGAGGGATCGTCGTTGGTTTCCAGCAGGTCGGCAGCCTGCATGATCTGGCCGGACTGGCAGTAACCGCACTGGGCGACCTGATGTTCGACCCAGGCCTGCTGGACGGCGTGAAGCGCACCGGGGGTTCCGAGGCCTTCGATGGTCGTCACGCTGGCGCCATCCGCATCGGCGGCCCAGACCTGGCAGGAGCGGACGGCCTGACCGTCCAGATGGACCGTGCAGGAACCGCATTGGGCAATGCCGCACCCATATTTGGGCCCGGTTATTCCCAGTTCGTCGCGCAGCACCCAAAGAAGCGGCATGTCGTCTTCGACGTCCACCTCGTGCTCAATTCCATTGACCGTGAGTTTCATGTCCAACCGTCTGCTCTGTTGAATCGGATCGGCGACTCTCTTGCGATATTTCGTCGCATGTATCGCTAGCGGATTGCGCCATTGATATAACTTAATGCGCCAGGGCGATTTAGCTATATGGAAATTGAGAAAGTTTTATGTCCGATGGCGATTTCAAGAGGCCGAAATGAACAAACACCGTTTTGCTGTCGCAAATCAGGTCCGCAAGGCTTGCATTTTACTCGATATCAGCGAGCAGCGTGTGTTGCGCCGTGCCGGCGTAAGCAGCGATTGTCTCGATCAGGAAGGGCGCGGACTGCGCGCGCGCGAGTATTTTGCCGTCTGGTCGGCCGTGTTCGAGGAAGCGAACCGGCCAGACCTGCCGCTTTATCTCGGACGAAACGCGGCGCGGGGACCGTTCGTGCCGGCGATCTTTTCGTTTGCCTGCAGCAAGGACATCGAGAGCGGTCTGGCCAGACTTGCGCTTTTCAAGCCGCTGATCGCTCCGATCAAGCTGGACCTTGCACTGGATGAGGAGGCGCTGACTGTCCGTTTTGTGTCCAACGATCCCGAACACGTCATGCCGGCGTCGATGGCGGCTTTCGAGATCATCTATTTCCTGGAGTGCGCGCGTGTATTCACGGCGCGCGCCATTTCCCCGCTACGGGTCGGTCTTCCCGATCCTTCAATGTTATCCGCTGAAGCTGCCGACTACATCGACGGGCCCATCGTCACGGCGCCTGCGGCGACGCTGACGCTGCGGCGCGCGGATACGCAACTGCCACTGGTCTCCGAAGACACCGATTTCCGCCTGCTGGTCGAGCGGGAACTGCTTGCCAAGCTGGACGCGCGGGAGCGGGAGGGACGAATCTCCGAGCGTGTCCGCGCCGCGCTTCTGGAACTGCTGCCGGCCGGCCAGTCGTCGATTGAGGCGGTTTGTGACCGGCTGACGATCAGCCGCCGCAGCCTGCAACGGCATCTTCAGTCAGAAGGCAAGTCGTTTCAGACCGTGCTGGAGGCGACCCGCGCCGAATTGGCGATCACCTATCTGCGCCGCGGCGACCTGAGCGCCGAGGAGATCAGTTATCTGCTCGCCTATCGCGACCCGAATTCGTTCTACCGTGCGTTTGCCGGCTGGACCGGAATGACCCCGGCGCAGGCCCGCGAGGCGGGATTCAGCTGATTCGCCACGGCCGGTTGAAGGGTCTCGCATTGGCGTGATCCGCTAATTAATTGGCGCTGATTGCCTTTGATTTGCGTGTCTCGCGCCACCAACTGTTTGCTGCGATCACAATCGCCCGGCTGTTCATTCGGCCGGTCCCACAACCGGGGCAGCAGGAGAAAGTAAATGGCGCAGACGATTTTGATCACCGGGGCTTCGTCGGGAATCGGCAAAGCAACGGCTCAATTCTTTCACGACAAGGGCTGGAATGTCATCGCAACGATGCGCAAGACCGAGGCCGGCGAAGATCTCGCCGGGCTGGACAATGTGTTTGTTGCGCAGCTTGACGTAACCGACCCGGGCAGCATCGAGCAGGCGGTCAGCGACGGTATCGCGCGTTTTAGCGCGATCGACGTGCTGCTCAACAATGCCGGCTATGGCGCTTACGGACCGCTCGAGGCATTCGCTATGGAGCGCATTCGGCGTCAGTTCGACACCAATGTGATCGGCCTTCTGGCGGTCACCAAGGCGGTGCTGCCGCACATGCGGGCGGCCAAATCCGGCACGATCGTCAATATCAGCTCGATCGGCGGCCAGATGACGTTCCCGTTCGGGACGCTCTATCATGGCACCAAATTCGCCGTCGAAGGCATGTCGGAAGCGTTGCATTTCGAACTGGAGCCGCTCGGCATCAAGGTCAAGATCGTCGAGCCGGGCATGATCAAGACGGACTTCGGCGGCCGGTCCTTCGATTTCGCCAATGACGAGACGCTGGCCGAATACCAGCCATCGGTGGCCAAGATGATGGCCGGAATGCAGGCGATGCAGGAACAGCAGGACGGCTCGGAACCGGAACTCGTCGCCGAGGTGATCTACACCGCGGTCACGGACGGCACTCCGGCGATGCGCTATCCGGCCGGACCGGATGCGGTCGAATTGCTCGGCAACCGCAAGAAGCTCGACGACCTGACATTCATCGGCGGTATCAAGCAGCAACTCGGTTTCTGATGGCCGGCTGACGCAACGCGGAGACGTCGCGCCAAAAACCGGGGCGGCGTCTCAAAACATCTGCCGGTCTTCCCGGATCCGGTCGAGAATGAAGCCGATCACGGTCTGGACGCGCGCGGATTCACGATAGTCCAGATGCGCCATGATCCAGTAGGTGCGCTTCAGTTCGATCTCGTCGGCCAGGACGGGTTCCAGGCCGGGCGATTGCCGGGCCATGAAATCGGGCAGTATGCACAATCCGGCACCCGCCTCGGTTGCCTGCATCTGCGCCATCAGGTTGCTGCTGGTCAGCCGCGCCGGTTGGTTTTCGGTGACGGCACCCAGATAATCCAGTTCCGGGGTGAAGAGCAGGTCGGGTATGTAGCCGATGACCGGGTGGCGCGCCAAATCCGCCTTGCCGGTGATCGGCTCGCGGGCGGCCAGATAGTCGCGCGCTGCATAAAGGTGCAGTGTGTAGTCGGTCAGCTTGCGCGAAAACAGCCTCCCCCTGACCGGCCGCTCAAGGCCGATGGCGATGTCGGCCTCGCGGCGCGACAGGCTGAACACGCGCGGCATGGCGACGATTTCGACGGCCAGTCCGGAATGGCGCTCAAGCAGCTTGCCGATGCGCGGGGCCAGGAAATACGCGCCGAAGCCGTCCGGCGACCCGACCCGCACCGTTCCGCTCAACGCGAATTTCTCGTCGGCGATATCGGCATGCATCGCGGCCGCCGAACTCTCCATGTTCTCGGCATGGCGCAGCAGCCGTTCGCCAGCGTCGGTCAGCGCGTAGCCGCGTGGCGACCGGGTGAACAGGATGGCGCCGAGCGCGTTTTCCAGCGCCGTGATGCGCCGGCTGACGGTCGCGTGGTCGGTGCCCATGCGTCGCGAAGCGGCGGTCAGCCGGCCGGTTCGGGCGGTTGCGAGAAAATACCGGAGGTCGTCCCAGTCTAGCGGCATCAGTATGGGCTTTTTCGCACAATAAGCTGGGAAACTATCTCATAGGTTTGCGCGAATAAACATGTAATATGCGCCGCAACAGGACGTGCGGAGGAACTCATGCGAGAGATCGGACATTTCATCGGCGGCGAGCACGTCGCCGGAACGAGCGGCCGTGTCGCCGACGTGTTCAACCCGGCCACCGGCGAAGTCGAAGCGCAGGTGACGCTGGCCAGCAAGGCCGAACTCGATGCGGCCATCGAGAACGCCAAGGCGGCGCAACCCGCATGGGGCGCGACCAACCCGCAGAAGCGGGCGCGGGTGATGATGAAGTTCGTCGACTTGTTGCACCGGGACATGGACAAGCTTGCCGAGGCGCTGTCGCGCGAGCATGGCAAGACCCTGCCGGACGCCAAGGGCGACATCATCCGCGGACTGGAAGTCGCCGAGTTCTGCATCGGCGCGCCGCACCTTTTAAAGGGCGAATTCACCGAAGGCGCAGGTCCGGGCATCGACATGCACTCCGTGCGCCAACCGCTTGGCGTGGTCGCCGGCATCACACCGTTCAACTTCCCGGCGATGATCCCGATGTGGAAGTTCTGCCCGGCGGTCGCCTGCGGCAACGCGTTCATCCTGAAGCCGTCGGAGCGCGATCCATCGGTGCCGATCATGCTGGCCGAACTGATGCTTGAGGCGGGGCTGCCGGCCGGCGTGCTCAATGTGGTCAATGGCGACAAGGAGGCCGTGGACGGCATTCTCGATCATCCCGACATCATGGCGGTCGGCTTCGTCGGTTCGACGGCGATCGCCGAATATGTGTATTCGCGCGGCTGCGCAGCGGGCAAGAGGGTGCAGTGTTTCGGCGGTGCGAAAAACCACATGCTGATCATGCCGGACGCGGACATGGACCAGGCGGTCGACGCGCTGGTCGGCGCCGGTTACGGCGCGGCCGGCGAGCGCTGCATGGCGGTGTCGGTGGCGGTTCCGGTCGGCGAAGGCACGGCCGACAAGCTTATGGAAAAGCTGACGCCGCGCGTCGAAAACCTGAAGATCGCGCCTTACACCGCCGGCAATGACGCCGATTTCGGCCCGCTGGTGACGCGCGATGCCTATGCGCGCGTCAAGGGCTATGTCGACAAGGGTGTCGAGGAAGGCGCGACGCTTGCCGTCGACGGACGCAACTTCTCCATGCAGGGCTATGAGAACGGCTTTTTCATCGGCGCTTGCCTGTTCGACAATGTCACCAGGGATATGACGATCTACAAGGAAGAGATCTTCGGCCCGGTGCTGTCGGTGGTGCGCGCCAAGACCTACGAGGAAGGGCTCGATCTGGCGATGAGCCATGAATATGGCAACGGTGTCGCCATTTTCACGCGGGACGGCGACACTGCCCGCGACTTCGCCGCCCGCATCAATATCGGCATGGTCGGCGTCAATGTGCCGATCCCCGTGCCGCTCGCCTACTACACCTTCGGCGGCTGGAAACGGTCCGGCTTCGGCGATCTCAACCAGCACGGCCCGGACGCCTTCCGGTTTTACACCCGCACCAAGACGATTACATCGCGCTGGCCTTCGGGTATCAAGGAGGGCGCGGAGTTCGTCATCCCGACCATGAATTGACGGCACCGCCGACATTTAAGAGCTAACCGGGATACGCTCTGGGAGGAGGCGGCTGGTCATGCATTTCGAACTGACGGACGAACAGGTGGCGATCCGCGATATGGCGCGCGCATTTGCCGCCGACAGGCTGGCGCCGAAGGCGCTCGAATGGGACGAGACCGGCCATTTCCCGGAGGATGTGGTTCGGTCGGTTGGCGAATTGGGGCTCGCCGGAATTTACGTGAACGAGGATGTCGGAGGATCCGGCCTCGGACGGTTCGACGCGGTGCTGGTCTTCGAGGCGCTGGCGCAGGGCTGCCCGTCGATCGGCTCGTTCATCTCGATCCACAACATGGTCGCCGGCATGATCGACCGGTTCGGCACGGAGGGGCAACGCCACGAATGGCTGCCGAAACTGTGCTCGATGGAACTGATCGCCTCCTACTGCCTGACCGAGCCGGGATCGGGCTCGGACGCCGCCGCGTTGAAGACGCGCGCCGAGCGCGACGGCAATGGCTGGAAGCTGAATGGCACCAAGTCGTTCATCTCCGGCGGCGGCTTCTCCGATGTCTATCTCGCCATGGTGCGCACCGGCGACGACGGGCCGAAGGGGGTTTCGGCGGTGTTGGTCGAAAACAGCGCGCCGGGCCTTTCCTTTGGTGCGAATGAGCGCAAGATGGGCTGGAAGGCGCAGCCGACATCGGAAGTCCGGTTCGACGATTGCCGGATCGAGGCCGACCGGTTGCTCGGTGAAGAGGGCCGGGGCTTCCAATATGCGATGGCCGGGCTGGATGGCGGGCGGCTGAACATTGCGGCAAGCGCGCTGGGCGCGGCGCAATCGGCGCTCGAAAAGGCGCTGGCCTATGCCCGCGACCGCAAGGCGTTCGGCCGGCCGATCGCCGATTTCCAGTCGCTGCAGTTCAAGCTTGCCGACATGGAGACCGGCCTGCAGGCGGCGCGTATCTTCCTCTATCAGGCGGCTGCCAAGCTGGACGCCGGCGCCCCCGACGCGACCAAGCATTGCGCGATGGCCAAGCGTTTCGTCACCGACACGGCGTTTAACGTGGCCAACGAGGCGCTGCAGATCCACGGCGGCTATGGCTATCTCGCCGATTTCGGAATCGAGAAGATCGTCCGCGACCTGCGCGTCCACCAGATCCTGGAGGGCACCAACGAGATCATGCGGGTGATCATCGCCCGCCATATGCTGGCGGAGCGCTGACGTGACGATTGCCGACGACATCATGATCCGCGAGGCCGGGCGCTGCGGCCGCATCACGCTGAACCGCCCGCAGGCGCTCAACGCGCTGACCTACGAGATGGCGATGGCGATCGATGCGGTGATCATTCGATGGGCCGGAGACGGCAACGTCGACCTCGTTCTGATCGATGCTGCCGGCGACCGCGCCTTTAGCGCAGGCGGCGACATCGCCAGCCTGTATGAAAGCGGCTTGCGCGGCGACTACGAGGTCGGGCGGCGCTTCTGGCGCGACGAGTATCGCATGAATGCCCGCATCGCCGACTATCCCAAGCCCTATGTCGCGCTGATGGACGGCATCGTCATGGGCGGTGGCGCCGGGATTTCCGTGCACGGCTCGCATCGCGTGGTCACCGAGCGGTCGATGGTGGCGATGCCGGAATGCGGCATCGGTCTGGTGCCCGATGTCGGCTGCTCGCTGCGGCTGGCCCGTGCGCCGGGACAGCTGGGCGAGTTTCTGGCCATGACCGGCTGGCGGATGAACGCAGCCGACGCGATCCTTGCCGGTTTCGCCGATTTCGAGGTCGCGTCCGGCGATCTGCCGGCGCTGACGGCCCGGATCGAAGAGACCGCGAACCCGGACGAGATCAAGGCGTTTGCGCATGACCGGGGCGAGGCGACGCTTGCGCCACTTCTCGACGCGATCGACCGGCATTTCGGACAGCCAAGCGCCCTCGACTGTCTGCGGTCTTTGGAAGCCGAGGGCAGTGAATTCGCCGAAAAGGCCGCCGCCATGATCCGCCGCGCCTGCCCGTTGTCCGTCGCATGCGCGTTCGAGATCGTGCGGCGCGTGCGCGACATGGCGCATGTCTCGCAAGCCGTGGTGCTGGAATACCGGTTCACTCACCGGTCGCAATCGGACGGCGATTTCACCGAGGGCATCAGGGCGCAGATCATCGACAAGGACCGGCAGCCGAAATGGAAAGCCGGACAGCTGGAAGATGTCACCGCCGACGCGGTCGCCGCGATGCTGGCGCCGCTTGGCGGCAACGAACTGGATATCGGCAAGGGAGTACCGGCATGAGCACGATCGCGTTTATCGGACTGGGCAATATGGGCATGCCGATGTCCCTCAATCTGAAGGCGGCGGGCCACGAAATTCGCGCCTTCGACACGTCCGAGGCGGCGCGCGAGAAGGCCGCCGGAGAGGGCATGGCCACCTTCGACAACGCCGCGAAGGCCGTGAGCGATGCGGATGTGATCGTCACCATGCTGCCGAATGGCGAGATCGTTCTTCGCGTCTTCGAGGAGATAGTTCCGGCGGCGCGCAAGGGCGCGGTGGTCATCGATTCTTCGACCATCGATGTTGCCAGCGCCCGCAAGGCGCACGCGATTGCCGAAGCGGCGGGCCTCAAGGCGCTCGATGCGCCGGTCTCCGGCGGGGTTGGCGGAGCCGCCGCCGGAACGCTCACTTTCATGGCCGGTGGCTCTAAGCAGGCGTTCGAAGCAGCCGAGCCTTACCTCTCGATCATGGGCGGACGGCTTGTCCATTGCGGCGAGGGTGGCGCGGGCCAGGCGGCGAAAGTGTGCAACAACATGCTGCTCGGCATTTCGATGATCGGCGCTTGCGAGGCGTTTTCGCTGGCCGGCAAGCTCGGTCTCTCCGCCGAGGCGGCCTTTGACGTGATCTCGACGTCTTCCGGCTTCTGCTGGTCGGTCAACACCTATTGCCCGGTTCCGGGTGTCGGACCGCAGAGCCCCGCCGACAATGACTACAAGCCGGGATTTGCAGCCGATCTGATGTTGAAGGATCTCATGCTTTCGCAGTCTGCCGCCGACGGCACCGGTCAGGCAACGCCGATGGGCGCGCATGCGACCGAGTTGTACAGGGACTATCTTGAGCACGGCGGCGCGGGTAAGGACTTCTCCGGCATTATCGAGTTTCTGAAGACAATGGCGCGGGAGGCGAATTGATGAGCGTTGTGGAGACTTCTGTCGAGGAAGGTGTCGGAATCATCACGATCAACCGGCCGGAAGCGCTCAATGCCGTCAATCATGACGTCATGGACGAGATCATTTCGGCTGCCGAGGGGTTCGACAATGCCGACGACATTGGCTGCATCGTCATCACCGGGGCGGGCGAAAAGGCGTTCATCGCAGGTGCCGACATCAAGGAAATGTCGGGCAAATCGTCCATGGACATGTTCCTTGCCGACAAGCAGTCCGACTGGTCGCGCTTTGCCGCGACCCGCACGCCGATGATCGCAGCCGTCAATGGTTTCGCGCTGGGCGGCGGCTGCGAGGTTGCCATGATGTGCGATATCATCATCGCATCGGAGAAGGCGCGGTTCGGGCAGCCTGAGATCAAGCTTGGCGTCATTCCCGGTTGGGGCGGCACGCAGCGCCTGGTGCGTGCAATCGGCAAGGCAAAGGCGATGGACCTGATCCTGACGGGGCGCATGATGGGCGCCGAAGAGGCCGAACGCTGCGGCCTGGTGGCGCGAGTGGTCGCACATGACAAGCTGATGGACGAGGCAATGGAGGCCGCCAAGGCAATTGCCGCCTATGGCCGGCCATCGGTGTTCAGCGCCAAGGAGGCGGTGAACCGCGCCTTCGAAGTGCCCCTGGATGAGGGACTCTTGTTCGAGCGCCGCACCTTCTACGCGCTGTTTGCGACCGAGGACCAGAAAGAGGGTATGGACGCCTTCGTCAACAAGCGTGCGCCGCGCTTCAAGAACCGCTAGACAAGACGATCACACCGGGGGACAACACTGCGTCAACCAAGGGAGAATCCGGCGATGGATCTGTCGTTTTCCGACGAGGAACTTGCCTTTCGCGATGAGGTCCGTTCGTTCCTGAAAGACGAGCTGCCTGCCCAACTGGCGCGCAAGGTGCGGCGCAACGAGCGCCTCGCCAAGCAGGACCTTGAGGAATGGCACACCATCCTCAACAATCGCGGCTGGCTCGGCCAGAGCTGGCCAAAGGCGTATGGCGGCGCGGCGTGGACAACCGTCCAGCAGCAGATATTCGAGGATGAGGCCTGCGCTGCCGGTGCGCCGCGGATCGTGCCGTTCGGATTGCGCATGCTGGCGCCGGTGCTGATGGAGTTCGGCACCGAGGCGCAGAAAAACCACTATCTGCCGCGCATTCTCGACGGGTCCGACTGGTGGTGCCAGGGCTATTCGGAACCGGGCTCCGGATCGGATCTCGCCTCGCTCAAGACCAAGGCAGTGCGCGATGGCGACCACTATGTGGTCAATGGCCAGAAGACCTGGACGACGCTTGGCCAATACGCCAACAAGATCTTCTGCCTGGTGCGCACGTCGTCGGAAGGCAAGCCGCAGGAAGGCATCTCGTTCCTGCTGATCGACATGGACGCGCCGGGTGTCACGGTGCGGCCCATCGTGCTCCTGGAAGGCACGCATGAGGTCAACGAGGTCTTCTTTGACGATGTCCGGGTGCCCGCCGAAAACCTTGTCGGCGAGGAAAACAAGGGCTGGACCTGCGCCAAGTACCTGTTGCTGCACGAGCGCACCAACACGGCCGGCGTTGGCTATTCGCGGGCGGCGCTGGATCACTTGAAGATCATCGCCGCCGACCAGAAAACCCGCGGGGTGCCGCTGGCCGCAGACCCGCTGTTTGCCGCGCGGATGGCCAAGGTCGAGATGGAACTCGATGCATTGGCGACAACCAATCTGCGGGTGCTGTCGGCTCCCGATGCGGCAGCCAATGCCGGGCCGATTTCCTCGATGCTGAAGATCAAGGGCACGGAAATCCGCCAGGAGCTCAACGACCTGGCGCGGCGCGCGCTCGGCCCCTACGCGCTGCCGTTCGTTACCGAGTCGCTCGATCCCGGCTGGAACGGCGAGCCTATCGGCCCCGACTATGCCAGCGGGGTGACCGCCGACTACTTCAACAACCGCAAGATCACCATCTTTGCGGGATCGAACGAGATTCAGCGCAATATCATCGCCAAGACGATGATGGGGCTTTGAACATGGATTTCACGCTCAGCGAAGAACGCCGGATGCTGAAGGAGACGCTGGCGCGTTTCCTTGCTGAAAACTACCCCATCGAAGCCCGCCACGAACACGCCGCCTCGCCAATTGGCTATGCGCCGGAGACCTGGGCGCAACTGGCCGAATTGGGCGTCATCGGCGCGCTTTTCGACGAGACGGATGGCGGGTTCGGCGGCACCGGCTTCGATGTGATCACGGTGTTTGAGGAACTGGGCCGTGGTCTCGTCAACGAGCCGTTTCTGGCGACGATGCTGGCCGGCACGCTGGTCGCCAAGCTGGGCAAAGACGAGCAGAAGGCGCTGCTGCAGGCGGTCATCGCCGGCGAAACGCGCCTGGCGCTGGCGCATGGCGAACCGGAAAGCCGTTACGATCCTTCGCATGTGACGGCGACTGCAACGCGGACGGCGGGTGGATGGCGACTGGATGGCGTGAAGTCGGTGGCACTGAATGCCGATAGCGCCGATGTGCTGATCGTCTCGGCGCGGGTGCGCGGCGCAACATGGGACGAGGACGGGATTTCGCTGTTCGTGGTTCCCGCGACAAGCCAGGGCGTTTCCATCCTCGGCTATCCGACGGCGGACGGGCTGCACGCCGCCGAGGTGACGTTGAGCGGTGTTTCCGTCGGCGACAACGCGCTGCTCGGCCCCGACGGCGAAGCATTCCCCGAAATCGAGGCGGTTCTGGCGCGCGGCGCCGTGGCCTTGTCGGCGGAAGCGGTGGGGTTGATGGAAGTCTGTCGCGACGCGACGATCGAGTATCTGCAGACGCGCAGGCAATTTGGTGTGCCGATCGGCAAGTTTCAGGCGCTCCAGCACCGCATGGCGACCGTCATTCTGGAGATCGAGCAGGCGCGGTCTTCCGTCATCAACGCGGCCGGTCAACTCGATGCACCACGGGCGCCGCGCGAGCGGGCGGCGGCGGCGGCGAAGGCGATGGCGGGGCGTATCGGCCGCCTCGTGGCCGAGGAGGCGATCCAGATGCATGGCGGGATCGCGATGACATGGGAATATGCGGTTGGCCATTACGCCAAGCGGCTCGTCATGATCGACCACCAGCTTGGCGATGTCGATCATCACACTGCGCGGTTTGCGGCGCTCGCGGCGGCTGCGCCGAAAACGGGGTAAAAACCCGGAATAACGCCATGCCGCGAACGGTTGGTGAAGGGGCATTCACGAACTGTCAAGGACGGCATGGCGTAGCCCCGGTCAGCGTCGCGGCTGACCGGGAAATCCGGCGGTGAGCATGTTCTCGCCAGGCCTGCTGCCGATGTCTTCTCGCGACGCGTGCGGCTGCGCGCTTGCCTTGACCGCCTCCCACATCGCCTTGGTACTGTCGGATTCCAGCGACGGCTTCATCGCCGCATCCCACAAAACTTTGTGTCCTTGCATTTTCGATTCTCCCGGTGCTTTAGTAGTAACCCCGTTTAATTCGATCTTTTCTTTTTCTCCTGAAGTAGCCGTGCTATCTTTCTGAAGAAATTCTGAAGATGGCGCTGGGCGAGGTGCGAACCCAACTGCTTGGGCCGATGATCTATGAATTCGGAACATGTGAACTTGACACGGCCCGGCGGCAATTTCGCCGGTACCGCGCACCCGTACATCTGGAACCGCAGGCCTTCGATCTTCTCTGTTTCCTGATCGAACATCGCGACCGCGCGGTTTCGAAGGATGAAATCTTCGAAACAATCTGGCGCGGGCGTGCGGTCAGCGAGAGCGTACTGACGACAAGGATCCGCACGTTGCGGCGGACGATTGACGATACCGCCCAGGACACTTCGTTGATCCGGACGCTGCACAAGATCGGATATCAGTTCGAAGGCGAAGTGACGTTACGCGATGATGGCGAAGCGACAGCGTCCGGAAGCGTACAGGAACAGATTGCCATTGACCCTGTCGCGGTTCGGGTCAGCGAGATGCGCCAAGTGCTGGCTGTCGCGGTCCAGCCGCGAATCGAGGCCGGGCGCCCCTTCGATCAAGAAGCGGTCGATCTTCAGACCGACGTCATGCGCGGGCAGCTCGAAACAATGGTCGCTTCCGACTACGATGTCGTCATGAACGCCATTGACGGTACGCTGTTCGCCGTTATCGGAGCCGAGATCGCCCGCGACGGGGATGCCGCGCGTGCCGCCGCGATGGCGCACGGATTCCGCAACTGGTGCCAGGAGCACCATCTCAGTGCCGCTGTCGGTCTGACGGCGGGTACGATCTACAAGCAGGGCGTGCAGATACGGGGCTCGGCACTGCTGCGGGCGTCGCAGACGGTTGGCGCTGCCTTCAGGGGAGAGGTGGTCGTATCGAACGAGGCATTCGCGCGGCTTCCGGTCGGGATCAGGTATCGTCATGAAGGCAATCGCATACTGCTGGAAGACACCGCCCCGGATCCCCATCGCAGTGGCCGCGATGCGCCCTTTGTGGGGCGGCTGGTGGAACTCGGCCTGCTCGAGGGCGCTGTCGAGGCGACCGTATCGAAGAACTCGGGAGGTGTCATCACCATCGAGGGTGCGGCCGGCATGGGCAAGACACGGCTTGTCGACCGCGCCATCGAGATGATCCGCGAGCACGGCGGCCGCCATAGCCTCGTCTACACGCGGGAGTTGAGCGCGCCTGGTGTCGTGGCGAGAAACATATTCAACGGGTTCGGCAATCTGCTTGACGATGTCGACGCATTGGCGGCAGGACAGCCGTCCGGCGTTGCCGGTGCTTTGCGGCGCCTTTTGCGGCCGTCCAGCGACCTGGCGGGCAGTGGCGGCTATACGACGGATCAGGGCGAGGCGGTCAAGCGGCTGTTGCAGTATGTGTCGCGCGACGGCCCGGTCCTCATCGTCATCGAGGATGCTCACTGGATCGACCCCGATAGCGAAAAGCTGGCGCTCGATCTTGCCGCCGCATACTCGGCAATGAAGGTGATCATGCTGGTCACAGCGCGTCCGGCCGCGCATGACTTGCTCGAGGAAATCGGACAGCAAGCCGCCGCCGACGTCGTTTCGCTCACGCTGAACCCGCTCAGCACAACCCATTCGCGAGAGCTGGTGCGCGGGATGACGGCCAATCTGTGCCCGCATCTCGCCGATCAGCTTGTCGCGCGGTCCCAGGGTAACCCACTCTTTCTCACTCGATTGGTCGAAATGGCGGTCGAGCACGGGGAGGCTGCGCTGCTTCAAGTGCCCGAGACCATTCAGAGCGTGGTCCAGGTCCAGTTCGATCAATTGTCGCCGGAGCAAAGGGACAATCTGCGCGATATCTCGGTGCTCGGCGAGAGGATCGAGCGCAGCGTTGCCAATGTCGCGTTTGGCGAGGAGAAAGTCGCGGCGAGCTTGACCAACGGGTTCTTGCGGGGTGGCGCGCAGTGGCTGCAGTTCAGCCACAACCTCGTGCGCGAAGCGATCTACAACAGTCTGCCCGTTTCGCGACGCGAGCATTTGCACACACAGGTCGCGGGTAGCTTGGTGGGATACGACCCTCTGTTGGCGACCGAACATGCGATGCGCGGCGATCTCACCGTCGCGCCGCAGATATGCGTGCGGCTGGCGCGCGACACGTTCAATTTCAGGCGGCACAACCGCTCGGTGGAGTTGATGGAGCAAGCCGTCAAACTCGATTGCACGCGAGAGCAATCATCGTTGTTGCACATGTTCCTTGGATCGGCGAAGGCGGAGCTGGGCGAATACGAAACGGCGATGGAGCATTACCAAGCCAGCGCGACGATGTCCGATTCGTCCACATCGGCAGTGTTTGCCTTCGTACGCATCGCAAGAATGCACATGCGGGCGTTGCGCCTCGACGAAGCGGAAACCGCGCTCGAAGCAGGGCAGAAACGGCTGGACGACGATCCGGGCCCGGGATTCCTTTTATCCGAACTTGAGGAAACGCGGAGCGTTCTTGCCCGGCTGCGCCGCGATCTCGGCGCTGCCCTGCGTCACGGCGAAGAGGCGGTTGCCGTCTCCGATCACCCGCATTCGACGGCGAGAGCACTGGCAGCGCTGGCTGAGGCGCATCTCGCGGCGGGCAACTTTCTAGAAGCCTACCAGCAGGCGCGCACCAGCGAGGATGTCGTCCGCAAGACAAAACTCGGAGTCGTTGAGCCGGGATGTATCGGTTTGTTCGCGCGTTGCCTCTGGTATGCCGCGCCCGGCCCCGAGACGTTTCAGGCGCTGCACCACTACGTCGACCGCGCCGACGAAATCGGCCAACGGTTGCCCCGATTGCAGGCGCGGCTGGCGCGTCTGGAAGCGGCTGCCGAGTTGGGCGAAACACAATGGGTGGAACTCGACGCAGAGAAGGTTGCCTCGATTCTCGGGCCTATGGATATCTGCGACGTCACCCGCCTCGTCTTTTTGCAGCGTTTCTTCGCAATCGAGACAGGAGAACTGTCACACGAAACCGGAGCGGTCGCGACCGAGGAACTGTTCATGCCGTTATGCGAGTCCGCTAATGAACCGCGCCTGGGCGCGGAGACTCCCTACGAAATGCTGTGGCGCTTGCGCATGTCTGGCGATTCCGCCGCCCTGCGGTGTCTGCCGAACTCGGATCTGGCCGGAAGTTCGGCCTGGATCGAGTTCGTCACGCGCGATGTGTGAGCGTCGCGCGGCGGCCGGGCCTATCTCCCGAGATCGCGCAGGAAACGCCAGAACGGCAGCATTTCCCCATAGTGGTCGATGCACCGGGCCGTGATGTCGGCCTGCGTCGCCGATTGCGGCGATACAAGATCGCGCCAGACGGCGAGACCCTTGTGACGGGCGAGGTCCGGGTAGGAATGGCCTTTGGGGAACCCGGGCGGGATGCGCTTCAGCGCTGGTTCCGTGAACCGGCAGCCGGATGTGGCGAGCGTTTCCATCATCTCGCCCAACTGGTGTCCTGACGGTCCCGCGATCGTGTTGCGGTAGCTTTCGAGCATGGGTTTGGCAAATTCGAAGGCGCCGCAACCGAGCGTGCAATACTCGGTCGAAAGACCGAACATCCATGCGGGGCCGCTGGCGCCGTCTGCCTCGGGCATCCAAGAGATATGGATGTGGGTGTTATATGGCGTCTTGTCTTTCGTGAAGCGGATATCGCGGTTGATCCGAAACAACTTGGCCGCGTGCGGCGCGCCGGTCAGGCGTTCGATCTCGCCGGCCATCAATTCGGCAAAGGCGCGTGAGGGATGCTTGACCGCTGCTTCGTAGGCCTTCTTGTTTTCCTTAAACCAATCGCGGGTGTTGTTGGCTTTCAGGTCGAAAAGAAACTGCAGTGTCCCATCGGTAAATGGCGCGTCTTCCACCGGGCTCATGGTTTTGCCTTCCTGGTCTTCGCCGGCTTGGGCGGCAGGGTGCCGACATAGGCGAGTGACAGCGACAGGAGATCGGCGAAGGCCGGATCGGCGGTCTTTTCCGGGGCGTGGATGAAGCCGCCGAATTTCCGGCCGGCATGGATCATCGGCGTTGTGCCGGGATGCGCCAGCGCTTCCGCCTCGCTTTGCTTGCCGACCCGGAACATGAACAAGCCTTCGCCGCTTTTTCTGTCGCGGTGCGCGCCGCCGATCATGTTGCCGTCGATCATGAAGCAGGCGCCGCCCATCATGCGCTTCTCCTCGACATTCGGCAGCCCGCCGAGGGCGTCGCGCATACGCCGCGCCAGTTGTTCGTCAAACGCCAAGAGCGGTTCCTCCGTCGATGTGCCCGGCCCGGAGAATAGCATCCGGGCCGGGCGCGTGGTTCACTGCTGGCTTTCGTAGGTGATCAGCGCGATCGATGCGCCCTGCGGATCGCGGAACTTCGCCATGCGGCCAACGCCCGGCATGTCCGCCGGTGCCGAAACTGCTGCCGCGCCCGCAGCGAGCGCCTTGGCGAAACGGGCATCGACGTCATCGACCGTTACATAGATCGTCCAGCTTCCCTCCGTAGCGGGAGCAGGCGCGAAGCCGCCGACGCCGCTCTCTCCGACCGCGATCGCCGGATAGGAGGAGCCGTTCTGCATCGGCATGTCGTTGACCTGCCAGTCGAGCACCGATTCATAGAATTTCCGCGCGGCGGCCGGGTCCGCGCCGTGAAACTCGATCCAGCTCGGGGCGCCGTGTGTCTGCATGGGATTGCTCATGTGGTTACTCCCTTGGATTGACGGTACGCCACTAGGACGGGTGAGCCAGGGCGAATCCGACGCACGGCAAAACTATTTTTCGTCCAGCTCTTCGAGACGGCGTTCGATATGACGGGCCTGAGCGCGATCCGGATTCAGGGTCAGCGCAGTTTGAAGGGCGGCGCGCGCCTCGTCTGTGTGGTTCAGGCCTGCCAGGAAATCGGCATGGGCGACGTGAAAGGCCAGATAGCCGGCGAGGTCGCCAGCAAGGGGTTCCAGCAGCGTGAGCGCCTCCTTTGGCCCTTCGGTTTTCGAGACCGCGACCGCCCGATTGAGCGCCACGACGGGCGTTGGCATCCGGCCCATCAATGCGTCGTAGAGCAGGGCGATCTCTCGCCAGTCGGTCGCTTCGGCGGAGGCAGCCCTGCAATGCACGGCGGCGATTGCGGCCTGGATCTGATAGGGACCGGGGCGGCCCTTCAAAAGCGCCTTCTCGATCAACACGCCTGCTTCGGCAATTGCCGTTCGATCCCACCGCGTCCGGTCCTGCTGTTCCAAAGTCAACAACTCTCCATCGCTGCCGGCGCGGGCGCGGTGACGTGAATGCTGACAAAGGCACAACGCCAGCAGGCCCATGACTTCCGGTTGCGAGGGGAACAACGACAGCACGAGCCGCGCAAGGCGGATCGCCTCCTCGCAGATCTCGGCATTGACCGGCTTGTCCGCGGTACCCGCCGAATAGCCTTCATTGAACATCAGGTAGATCATCAAGCACACCGCGTCGAGCCGGCGCATGCGCTCAAAAGCGGTCGGCGTTTCCAGCCGGCAGGCGATGTTGCCGGCCTTCTTCCTGGCGCGGGTGATGCGCTGTTCCATCGTTTTCGGCTTGATCAAGAATGCGGCGGCGATCTGCTCCACCGAGAAACCGCCGACAATCTTGAGCGCCAGCGCGAGTTGGTCCTGCACCGACAAGTACGGGTGGCAGCACATGAACAAGAGGCGCAGCACGTCGTCACGCATCGATGCTCCATCGATCTCATCGGCAAGGCGTTCCTCCTCGTCGGTGGCCGGCTCGAGAACCGCTTCGCTCTGGCGATAGGCGGCTAGCTTCCGGTCACGGCGGATCCGGTCGATCATGGCATTCGAACCGACGCGGATCAGCCATGCCGCCGGATCCGACGGGATCTGTGTGTCCGGCCAGCGGCGCAGCGCCCGCACTGCCGCCTCCTGAAAGGCGTCCTCGGCCTCGTCAATGTCACGAAAACGGCGGACGAATGCCGCCAGCACGCGCGGGCGCGCCTCGGCCAGATTGGCTTCAATCGTCGCCGGCCTGCCCATCGCCTTCCGACCAGTTGCTCCATTCGACGGGGCGGATTTCATAGGAGGCGATTTCGGCCGGCAGGATCTTCGCCGCCTCGATCGCCTCTTCCATTGTGTCGCAGCGGATGAGGTAGAGGCCGAGCAACTGCTCCTTGGTTTCGGTAAATGGCCCGTCGGTGGCGATCACTGAGCCGGATGACTGGCGCAAGGACATTGCGGTCTGCGGCTTCATCAACTTGGCGACGGCGCCGAGCCCGCCGCGTTCGCCCATCACCTTCTGCAACTCGCCATGTTTGGCGAGAAGAGCTTGCTGCTCTTCCTCTGGAAGGCGCTCGAACACGCCGTCCACGCCGTAGATCAGGATCGCGTAAATCACCGGGAACTCCTTCGTAGCGCCGTTTCAAGCATAAGACGAACGCTGCGGAAGAAAACCGACAAACGCGTGAATGTTATCCGACGTCGTAATGCGAGCGGTCGCGGCGCCCCGGTCTGGTGACAAAGTCCAGCAGCCAGTGGCTGCCGCGGGATACGACCCGGCCAAATTCCCTGGACCGTTCGAGGCGGCCGCGCGCCATGGCCTGCTCAATTTCTTTCATGGTATACTGTCTGCGTAACATGGGTAAGTTTCCTTGATGTGATTCTGCGACTGTGCTCATATTGAGCGCCATGATGCGCGCTGACAAACGAGTCATTTTGACCGATCAGTTCAGAAAAACTTATCTGTGATGGCTGACTACCTGCCGCCGCTCAATTCACTGCGCGCGTTCGAGGCTGCCGCGAGGCACATGAGCTTTGCCAAGGCCGCCGACGAATTGTCGGTCACGCCAGCGGCGCTGAGTTTCCAGATCAAGTCGCTCGAACAGCATCTTGGCGCGCCGGTGTTCCGGCGGCTCAACCGGGCAGTGGAATTGACAGAACTGGGTCGAATGCTGCAGCCGGGCGTGTATGATGCGTTCGAAACGCTGTCGGCGTCCTGGCGGGCGGCGCGCCGGCGTTCGAGCAACGGTTCGGCGCTGACGGTTACAGCCGGGCCGGCCTTTACCGCGAAGTGGTTGGCGCCGCGCCTGTTCAAGTTCGCCCTCGCCAATCCGGATATCGAACTGCGTTTCTCGGCAAGTCTGCAGATGATGGATTTCGACCGCGACGAGGTCGATATCGCGATCCGGTTCGGCAAGACCACGGACGATAACCTGTTCAGCGAATCCATTCTCGAGGACTGGGCAACGCCGCTGATGACGCCGGAGCTGGCCGAACGTTTCAGTACGCCCGCCGATCTTGCCGCCGCGCCGCTGATCCATGACGACAATATCCGTATCCTGACGCCTTCCGCCGACTGGCCAAGCTGGTTTTCGATGGCCGGCTTGGATTGGCAGGGCGATCGGGGAACACGTTTCTCGCATGCCGACCACGCAATCGACGCGGCAATCCAGGGAGCCGGCGTCGTGCTCGGACGCGGGTCGATTGCCGAGGAGGCGCTGCGCGAGGGTCAGCTTGTCGCGCCATTCGATCTTACGTTGAGCGTCGGCGGACGCTACCGGATCGTATGCCCGGCCGGCACGCAGGACCGGCCATCGGTGAAACGGTTCCGCGACTGGGTCGCCGATGAAATGGGCTCGTTGCGTGAACTGACCGCGGCGCGGAAGCCGATTCCGGTCGAGGTGTGGGCGAATGCAAAGGGAGGCGTATGAGATGACCGGGGCACTTGCCGCCGACGCGCTTGAGTTCTTCCGCCACGGGGTCGCGGCTGCCGATCCGCATGACGCGGTGATGCATGCGCTGGAAGTGCATGACGGCGAATGGAGCGGCCACGGCAAGATCCACCTCGTTGCTGCGGGCAAGGCGGCGCTGCCGATGGCGGAAGCCGCGCTCTCCTTCCTGCCGGCAACAAAGATCGCGTCGGCCTTCGCCGTGACCAATTACGAGAATGTTCGTGAACTACCGGGGCTTAGCGTCATGGGCGCGTCGCACCCGCTGCCCGACGAGAACGGCGCAACCGCGGCAAAGGCGATCGAGGATGTCGCCATCCGGGCCGGCGCCAGTGATCTCGTTCTTTGCCTGATCTCCGGCGGCGCTTCGGCGTTGCTGCCGGCACCGGCAGACGGCATTACGCTGGCCGAGAAGACACTTGCCAACGACCTGCTCTTGAAATCCGGTGCGGATATCGTCGCCATGAACACGGTGCGCAAGGTGTTGTCGCGGCTAAAGGGCGGTGGGTTGGCGCGGAAAATTGCGCCCGCGCAGGGGCTGGCGTTGATCCTTTCCGACGTGCCGGGTGACGACCTGGCGATCATTGCCAGCGGGCCGACCGTTGCCAACAACACGCCGGCGGCCCGGGCGCTTGCGATCGTCCGGTCGTTGGGGCTGGAAGGGGCGATGCCGGAAACCGTCATGGCGCATCTCAAAAAGCGCGCCGGCGAACCGACCGAAGAATTCGTGCAGACGACCGAAAACATCCTCGTCGGCTCCAACCGGATCAGCCTGCATGCGACGGCAAACAGTGCAGCGCGCGGCGGCTATGAAACCGTGATCCTGTCGGAGTGGCTGGAGGGCGATGTCGCGGATGCGGCCAAGGCGTTCTGGAAGGCGGCCGACACTGCGGAGGCGGGCAAGCCGGTTGCAATTCTTTCAGGCGGCGAGACCAGCGTGCATGTCACCGGCGGCGGCAAGGGTGGCCGCAATCAGGAGATGGCGTTGCGGTTCGCCGCGCTTTGCCGCGACCGGCCATTGGCGCGGGACTGGGCGTTTCTTTCCGGCGGGACGGATGGCCGCGACGGGCCTACCGACGCCGCGGGCGGGCTGGTGACGCCGGAAACCCTTGGCGCAATCGAGGCTGCCGGCAAGCCTGTTGAGGAATTCCTCGCCGACAACGACGCCTATCATGCGCTTTACGCCGGCGACGGGCTGGTGATGACGGGGGCGACCGGCACCAATGTCGCCGACCTGCAGGTGCTGTTACTTCGATAGTTCCCGCGTCGCCTCATCGAGGCCGGCAAGTGTCAGCGGATACATGCGGCCGTCCATGATCTGGCCGAGCATGGCGGTCGACTGAGTGAAACTCCAGTGGTCCTGTTTCTCAGGGTTGATCCAGATCGCATGCGGGAATTTTTCGACGACACGCTGCATCCAGACCGCGCCGGTCTCCTCGTTCCAGTGCTCGACCGAGCCGCCGGGATAGGCGATCTCGTAAGGGCTCATGGCGGCGTCGCCGACGAAGATTATTCGGTAGTCTGAGCCGTAGGTGTGCAGCACGTCCCAAGTGGGGATGCGCTCGGCGTGGCGGCGGCGATTGTCCTTCCAGACCGACTCGTAGAGGCAGTTGTGGAAGTAGTAGTACTCCATGTGCTTGAACTCGGTGCGGGCAGCCGAGAACAGCTCTTCGACCACGCGGATATGGTCGTCCATCGAGCCACCGACATCGAAGAACATCAGGAGCTTGACGGCGTTGCGGCGTTCGGGACGCATCTGTACGTCGAGATAGCCGTGTTCGGCGGTCGATTTGATCGTGCCGTCGAGATCGAACTCGTCGTGGGCGCCCTGGCGGGCCCAGCGGCGCAGGCGCTTCAGCGCCACCTTGATGTTGCGTGTGCCAAGCTCGACCGTGTCGTCGAAGTTGCGGAACTCGCGCTTGTCCCAAACCTTGACGGCGCGGCGGTGGCGGCTGCGGTCCTGGCCAATGCGCACGCCCTCGGGATTGTAGCCATAGGCGCCGAAGGGCGAGGTGCCGGCGGTGCCGATCCATTTCGAACCGCCCTGATGGCGGCCCTTCTGTTCCTCGAGTCGCTGCTTCAGCGTTTCCATCAGCTTGTCGAAACCGCCGAGCGCCTCGACCAGCTTCTTTTCCTCGTCGGTGAGGTGTTTTTCGGCAAGACGGCGCAGCCATTCCTCCGGCAGGTCGGCGATATCGATGCCGTCCGATCCCGAGACCGCCTCCAGCCCCTTGAAGACATGCGAGAACACCTGGTCGAAACGGTCGATGTGGCGCTCGTCCTTGACCAGCGTGGAGCGGGCCAGAAAGTAAAATCCCTCGACATCCCAGGTGACGAGATCTGCCTCCATCGCCTCCAGCAGCGAGAGGTATTCGCGCAGCGACACGGGAACCTTGGCGGCTTTCAGTTCGAGAAAGAACGGAATGAACATGAGGCGGTTTTACTGCGCCATAGCGTCCGTGTCATCACGATCCGTGGGTGCCTGTTTTCGAAACGCGGCGGTCAAAGTGGTTCGAGCCTCCCTCCGTGAGATGTCTTGTAGCCGGTCGGCGTTCGCGTCACCGAAAAGCACTGTTCCTGACCAGCGCGGATTTCCCGGTAACGGATGCAAATCTTGTCCCCGGATATCCTGAGCCGGCCGCGAACATGCCATCCTTGAATGGAACGCGCGGTCGCCGAGCGCGACCGGTAGGTAATCGTCCCCCTGTCGCCGTTGATCCAGTATTTGAAACTGTGGCCAATGATTTCCTCGCGCAACGACACCTTGCCCTTTCGGGCGGGCGTACTGTCGCTGGCACTTGTACCCGGGGCCGCCAATGCAATCACGATTGCAACGACGAATGTGCTTGCGATCTTCATTGGTGCTCCTGCTGGTGATCGTCTTCGGAATGGGTAGTAAGCCGCGCCGCAGCATGTTGTCTCCATAACCTATGCACCTTTTCCCAGAAATACTATCTATGCACGCGATACGTTGCGTCTTGTCGGAACAATACTTCAAAGAGCGCGCCATAGGCTGGCGGCCGACACATGGTCGCCGCAGAAATGTGTTTGTTTGGCGGCGGGGCGAATGTTCAGGAGACAGCCATGACGAACATTATCCAGCAGCCCGCACCCTTCGATCTCGTCGGCGACCCCGTGCTCATAGCGGGACTGGGCCAGGGCTTCGAGGCAACGCTCAACTGGCGCGTGCATGACGGCCACGACGAGCGCACCGGGTTTTTCAATGTCGGTGGCGGCACCGGCGAACATGGTCAGTTCCAGGTGCAGGCGGTCATCGGCGCGGCGGCATTCCAGCTCGATCGTCTGTTCGTAGAGGTCTATGAAGAGAGTGCACGCGACGGTTCGGAGATCAACAAGGTGATCGTGCCGGTGATCTACGGGCCGCGTATCGTTCCCGGCTATATCGGCTATCGCATTCATGTCGTGCAGCCGGGCGACACGCTGTCGGCGATTGCCGATGCCAACTATGGCGATCCGGGCCAGTTTCCGCTCATCGTGCGTGCCAACCCGATGACCATCGACGATCCGAACGTGATCTTCCCGGGTCAGGCATTGCGGATCCCGATCGGCGCGTGAAACCTGCCTGGCCGCCGGGCGGAAAGTTCCGCTTTGACCGCGAAATCCGTTTCGGCTAAGGCATCCATATTCTCAGGGCGGGGTGGAACTCCCCACCGGCGGTTACAGCCCGCGAGCGCCACCCTTTGGGGTGGGTCAGCAGACACCGGTGAAATTCCGGGGCCGACGGTCATAGTCCGGATGAAAGAGAATGGTGCGTTTCGGCTCTGGCCGGAGCGTTCTTTTGCTCTGGGATCTTGTCGTATGGAAAGGATCTGGAGCTATGACAAAATCCCCCAAGTTCGCCTTCATCAAGGCTGGTTGGCACGCCGATATCGTTGATCAGGCGCTGGTCGGGTTCAACGAGCGGCTGGACGAACTGGACGCTGGCGCCGAGGTTGCCGTGTTCGATGTGCCCGGTGCGTTCGAGATGCCGCTGATCGCGCAGAAGCTTGCCGAGACCGGCGACTATGACGCGATCGCCGCCGCGGCCCTTGTGGTCGATGGCGGGATCTACCGTCACGACTTCGTGGCGCAGGCTGTGGTTTCGGGCCTGATGGAAGTGGGGCTGAAAACCGGCGTTCCGGTGCTGTCGGTTTCGCTGACGCCGCACCACTTCCAGCCGAAAGGCGAGCATGAGGAATTCTATCGCGCCCATTTCATCACCAAGGGGCGCGAGGCGGCCGATGCCGCCGTCGAGGTCACCAAGGCACATGCCGCGATTGGGGCGGAACCGAGAATGGCTGCCGCCTGACCGCGCTGACCGGGTATCGGGCGGTACAGAGCCTCCCGATGCCGCGTTATCGGGTGGCCGGCTGTCCGCCTTCCAGCTCCACAAGGCGCTCGGCGGTGAACTTGTCGGTGATCAGGATATCGATCACGCCGGCGCGCAATGCGCCCCTGATGGCAGGTGTCTTGGTCTGGCCGCCCGCCAGCGCTATGACACGGTCGATTGTCGCCAGCTCCTCGAGCGAGAGCCCGATGACACGCTCATCGAGCGGCGTTTTCACGAACTCGCCATTCGCATCGAAAAAACGCAAGCTGATGTCGCCGACGCCACCGGCCTCGGCGATCTCCGACAATTCGCGGGAAGAAAACACGTTGCCGCTGCGCGCCAGCATGCTGGACGGCTCCATCGCCCCGATGCCGACGATCGACAGCGTGATCTTGCCGAACAGGTCCATCGTTTCGCGGACATAGGGGTCGCTCAGGAGCACGAGCTTCGCTTCGCGCGACTGCGCCACGCCGGGCGCGGAAAGCAGGTGCGGTTCCGCGCCGGTCAGCTTTGCCAGCCGTGTCGTCAGTTGGTTGGCATGTGTCTGCACGCGCGGGTCGCCCATGCCGCCCAGCGTCTGGACGACGAATTTCGCCTTTCCCGACTTCATCGGATGGATGTTGTCGACCATGCGGAGGATCGTCTCCGACCAGCTCGAAACGCCGATGATTTCGTCCTGCTGCAGGGTCGCTTCGAGAAAGTGAGCGGCGGCTTCGCCGATGCGCGCCATGATGGCGCCTTCGCGGTCCTCGGTGCACTCGACCACGATCGATTCGGACAGTCCGAAACGAGTCCGCAGTTCCCCTTCCAGCTCGGCATAGGTTCCGGACGGCGCCATCACGGTCGTCCGTACGATCTCTTCTTCTTGGGCGCGCTTGAGCATGCGCGACACTGTCGCCTGCGAAATCCGCAGATGAGCGGCGATCTGGGCCTGACGCTGACCCTCGATGTGATACATCTGGGCGACCCGGGCGATCATGCGGAGTTCGTTCAGGCGGGACATGCAGAGGGGTCCTCAACGTACTTGAATATTTATTCAGTACACCTCAAATGTCGTGCGGGCAACGGCATTGCTCCACGCCGCCAGACCGGTTTCGCGCGCTTCCGGCGTCATGCGGGGCGGGATTTCGGCATCGTGTTTCGCCAGTTTTGCAATGGCGGCGAGGTCGGGCCAGAACCCGGTGGCCAGACCCGCCAGGAATGCGGCGCCGATCGCCGACGCCTCGGAGTTTCGACACGGTGTAACCGCGTGGTCGATATAGTCGGCCACCATCTGCATCAGAAAAGGGTTGCGGCTCGGGCCGCCATCGACGAAAAGCCGGCCCATCTGCTGTGCGCCCTGCGACATCGCGGCAAGAACGTCGTAAACCTGAAATGCCATGCTTTCGGCGGCGGCCCGCGCTATGTGGGGCGGCTTGGCGCCGAAGGAGAGGCCGCAGATCAGCCCGCGCGCCTCCGGCGCCCAATGCGGCGCACCGAGCCCGACATGGGCGGGCACCAACGATACGCCCTCAGCGCCGTCGACCGATTGGGCCAGTTCCATCAGCGCGTCGACACTGTCGAGCCCCAACATTTCGGCCACCCACGGGAAGATCGAGGCGCTGACCAGGATGTTGCCTTCGAATGCGAAGGTGGAACGGCCGTCAAGCGACCAGGCGATCGTTGTGGTGATTCCCTTCGGCGGAACGAGAAAGTCGGATATCGTGGTCATTACCGAGGAGCCCGTGCCGAAGGTGACCTTGCCGTCGCCGGAGCCGAACGCGCCATGCCCGAAAAGCGCGGCGTGGGAGTCGCCGATCGCGGCGGCGACCGGAATGTCGGCGGGGATCGCGGTGGTGGCCCGGGTCTTGCCGAAGACATGAGCCGAGTCGCGGACATCCGGCAGCATCGCCGGAGATACGCCGAACAGCTCGCAGAGGGTCTCGTCCCAGCGGCTCTCGGCAAGATTGAACAACTGGGTCCGGGCCGCATTCGAACGGTCGGTCGCGTGTACGCGGCCGCCCGTGAGCTTCCAGATCAGCCAGCTGTCCACGGTGCCGATGCAGATGTCGCCCGATGTGTTGCCGTGGTTTTTCAGCAGCCATGCTGCCTTGGTTGGCGGGAACAGCGGGTCAAGCGGCAACCCGGTGCGCGCGACGACATTCGGCTCGTGTCCTGCTTGCCTGAGTGCCTCGCATGCCGCCGTGGTGCGGCGGCACTGCCAGGTGATGACCGGCCCAAGCGGTTCGCCGGTGTTGCGATCCCAGATCAGGATCGACTCGCGCTGGTTCGAGATGCCGAGCGCCGTAATTTCCACTGCCGGCGCGGCCTCGCGGCAGGCGGTTATCGCCTTTTGGGTCGCGCTCCAGATTTCGTCTGCGTCCTGCTGAACCCAGCCCGATTGTGGATACTGGGTCGGTACAGGCGCGGAGCCGGTTGCGATGATCTCGCCGGCCTCCGAGACCAGCACGGCCTTCGAATTGGTTGTGCCTTCGTCAATCGCCAGGACGGCCCGCTGCCTCATTCGTTACCTCTTGCGCGCCAGGAGCGCCGTGGCACTATCCGCAATCCCGTCCGGCGACATGCCGAATTCATCAAGCAGGAAGTTCGCCGATCCGGTCGGCGCGAAGACGCCAGGCACGCCGAGACGTTTCATGGGCACCGGGCGCTCGTCTACCACGACTTCCGCAACCGCGCTTCCAAGTCCGCCGAAAACGGTGTGTTCCTCGCAGGTCAGAATCGCTCCGGTGTCTTCTGCGGCCTGGACGATGGCATCGGAATCGATCGGGCGCACGGTCGCCATGTTGAGTACGCGCGCCGAAACTCCGCGCCCCTCGAGCAGTGCCGCAGCGCGAAGCGCCCGATGCGTCAGGGTGCCATTGGCGATGATCGTAAGATCCTTGCCATCGCGCAACAGGTTGGCCTTGCCAGGTTCGAAGACATGGTCTTCGGGAAACAGGTCCGGCACGCCGACGCGGCTGAGCCGCAGGAAGCAGCCGCCATTGTAGTGGGCAGCCCATTTAACTGCAGCGGCCGTTTCGGCGCGGTCCGCCGGCGCGATGACAGGGACATTGGGCAGGGCGCGAATCCAGGCGAAATCCTCGATAGAGTGATGGGTCGCGCCGAGTTCGCCATAGGCCATGCCGGAACTGATCCCAACAAGCTTCACATTGGTTTCGGAATAAGCGACATCGGCCTTGATCTGCTCAAGTGCGCGGCCTGTCAGAAACGGGGAAGCGCCACATACGAAGGGCACCTTGCCGCCGTTGGCGAGACCTGCGCCGACACCGACCATGTTCTGCTCGGCGATGCCGACATTGATCAGCCGTTCGGGGAACTTGTCCCTGAACCCGGCAAGCTTGGAGGACCCGACCGAATCGTTGCAAACGGCGACGATGTCGCTGTCATTGGCGCCGAGTTCCTCCAGCGCGCCGACAAAGGCGTCGCGGCAGTCATAGAGCTTGGACATCTCGAAAAGTGCATTCATAGCGCGGCACCTTCCAGCTCGGCCATGGCCTGTTTGTATTGTTCTTCGTTCGGCACCTTGTGATGCCAAGCCACGTTGTCGGACATGAAGGATATGCCCTGACCCTTGTTGGTATGCGCGACAATGCATTTCGGTTTGCCGACGACGGCGGTCTCGGGCGAGAGCGCCCGGCAGATTTGTTGCATATCGTGTCCGTCGATCTCCTCGACGGCCCAGCCAAAGGCTTCCAGCTTCGGCGGCAATGGCGCGATGTCGTTGGTATCTGCCAGGCGCGCGCCCTGCTGCAGCCGGTTGTGATCGATGACGAGCGTCAGATTGTCGAGCTTGAATTGCGCGGCGGCCATGATGGCCTCCCAATTGGAGCCTTCCTGCATTTCGCCATCACCGGTGATGACGAATGTGCGCCAGGTGTCACCGTCCAGCTTGGCGGCTTTGGCCATTCCGACGCCGACCGGCAGGCCATGGCCGAGTGGACCGGTATTGGTTTCGACGCCGGGGACCTTGCAACGGTTGGGGTGTCCGTTGAGGCGCGAATAGGGCTTCAGGAATGTGGAAATCTCGTCCTTGGGAATGAACCCCTTTTCAGACAAGACTACATAGAGCGCGAGCGCGGTGTGCCCCTTGCTGAGTACAAGCCGATCGCGCTTGGGATCAAGCGGAGCGTTCGGGTCGACCGACATCGTATGGAAGTAAAGCGCGCAGAGGATGTCCATGACTGACATCTCTCCCCCGATATGGCCGGCGCCTGCCTCGAAGACGGCCTGTAGATCGCGACGCCTCATTGCGTTCGCGAGCGTGCGGAGTTCCTGGGGGTCCATCTGCGCCTCTGAATAATTATGCTTGTCTAATTAGACATGCATCAATGTGATATGTCAAGTCAGCGACTGATCGTTGGAGTGGTGGACATTGCCACGGTATCACGGGTTTCTTGTGGTTGACAGCGTAATGTGGATGTTCTATCGTGAGTGAATAAATATTCTAAGAGGGAAGATCGAATGAGCGCGATGCAGGCGCAGGGCCGTAATGGGCCGCGCTTACCAGAGTTTTTTTCGGTATCGGGTGCAACCGGGCCGCTGATCGGGCTGCTGCTACTCTGCGCGTTTCTCGCGATCGCCACCGATTCATTTCTGTCGGTTCGCAACTTCCTGAACATCCTCGACCAGATCACTGTGCTTGGTATCATGGCCGTCGGGATGACATTTGTCATTCTGATTGCCGGCATCGACCTGTCGGTCGGATCGGTGCTGGCGCTTTCGATGATGGTGCTCGGATATCTCAACGTCGAAGCCGGCATGCCGATGGGTGTCGCCATAACCGGTGCGCTGATTGTCTCCGGCATCACAGGAGCAGTCGCGGGGCTGCTTATCACAGTATTCAGGGTACCGCCCTTCATTGCCACACTGGCCATGATGTCCATCGCGCGCGGGTTGGCGAACATGATCACCGACGGGTCGCAGATCATCGGATTTCCCGCCTGGTTCAACATGAGCGCGATCATCCGGCATGGCGGGTTCCTCACGATGACAGTGGCGGTGATGCTGGCTGTCTTTGTCATCGCCTTGTTGTTCCAGCGCTACCGCAAGGGTGGCCGTATGCTCTACGCGATCGGCGGCAATCCCGAGGTCGCGCGACTGGCCGGTATCAATGTCAGCCTGGCGACGGTGCTCGTCTACACGATGTGCAGCGTGCTGGCGGGGTTGGCCGGAATCCTTTTGGCGGCCCGCCTCGATGCGGTGCAGCCGTCGATCGGTGTGGCCTATGAACTGGATGCGATCGCGGCGGTCGTGATCGGCGGCACAAGCCTGTCCGGCGGAACCGGCGGCATCGGCGGCACAATCATCGGCGTGCTGATCATCGGCGTGTTGCGGAACGGCCTGAACCTGCTCAGCGTCTCGCCATTTTTGCAATCTGTGGTCATCGGCCTCGTCATCGTGCTGGCGGTGGCGGCAGAGACCTTCAAGAACCGACGCTGAACAGAACATGCCGGGGCCGCAGAACTCGTCCGCGCCCCCGAGAAGACGGCCCGCATCGCGGGCAATAACCCGGTCCCAAAAGAGAACAACGGACCAAGCAACCAAGGAGGAGAACCCCATGAAGACCACCATCAAGGCATTGCTTGCCGCCACGGCGGTGACCGCCGTCGCCACGGCCGCTTCGGCTCAGGAAATCGGCGTTGAAAAAATCGGCCTCGCCGTTCCCAACCTGCAGGCCGACTATTTCAACCAGATCAAGCTCGGCGTCGAGGGTTACGCCAAAAAGCTCGGCATCGAGGTCATCACCGTCGACGCCAAGGGCGACACCGCCACCCAGGTCAGCCAGGTTCAGGATCTGCTCACCCAAGGCATCGACGCGTTCATCTACATCCCGGCCGGTGCCGCCGCCGCCACCGTCCCGACGCGTCTCGCCCGCGCCGAAGGCATCCCGGTCATCAACGTTGACCGCGAGCCGGAAGGCGAGCCCGGCGACACCGTGATCTACGGCGAAAACGTCCTGTCTTCTTATCAGGTCTGCTCCCACCTCATCGGCCTCGCCGGTGGCGAAGGCAAGATGGTCATCATCCACGGCCAGAAGGGCACCACCCCGGAAGTTCAGCGCTTCGAAGGTTGCCAGATGGCGATCGACGAAAACCCGGGTATCGAGCTGGTTGCTCAGCAGTGGACCCAGATGTGGTCGCCCGACGAAGGCTTCTCGATCGGCCAGAACATGTTGCAGGCGCATCCGGACATCAAGGTCATCTTCGGCCAAGCCGACGGTATCGCCATGGGCGCCGCCAAAGCCGTTGAAGTTGCCGGTCTGTCCGACCAGATCGTCGTTGGCGGCTATGACGGTGACGTTGCGGCTCTGGAATCGCTGGCTGCTTGCGACACGCCGTTCATCGTGACCGCGACACAGAGCACCCAGGCAATGGGCGTGCTGGCTGTGAATTCGGCAATCGCTGTTTCGCTGGGCGCTTCGGTGCCGGCGCGCCAGATCCCGAACGCCGTGCTCACGACCTGTGAGAACGCACCGGAATTCGTCGAGAAGCACCCGTAATCTGCGCCAATCGGTGTCAGAACTGAAAGGCGGCGCCATGACATCCGACAAAAGGTCTCCAATTCTGACCTTGCGGAACATCGACAAGTCCTACGGACCGGTCCAGGTTTTGCACGGTTTCGATCTGGATATCTATGCCGGTGAAGTCGTGGCGCTGCTTGGAGAAAACGGCGCCGGAAAATCGACGGTATCCAACATCATCTCCGGGACGGTGCTGCCATCGTCCGGCGAGATGACGTGGCAGGGCGCGCCCTATGCGCCCGCCCATCCCCGCGAAGCGATCGACAGCGGTGTCGGCATGATTCACCAGGAGCTGCTGCTTCTGCCGCATCTGACGATCGCCGAAAATGTTTATGTCGGCCGCTGGCCGACGAGAAACGGGCGCGTCGACCGCGCCGGCATGGCGGCCCGCGCTCAGGAGCAGCTTGAGCGCCTCGGCTTGGACCTGCCGGCGACACGCAAGGTCGAAGGCCTCTCCACGGCGGCCCAACAGCTTGTCGAGATCGCCAAGGCGCTTGCGCTCGACGCGCGCCTGCTGATCCTCGATGAACCCACAGCCGCGTTGGGCGGCGCCGAGACCAAGCTTCTCTTCGAGCAGGTCGAGAAGCTGAAGTCCGAAGGTGTCGGCATCATCTACATTTCGCACCGGCTCGAAGAGATCAAGCAGATCGCCGACCGGATCGTCGTGATGCGGGACGGAGAAAAAGTCCAGGAGTTCGACACAGCGGACCTGCCGGTGCGTACCATTGTCGAGGCGATGGTCGGCCGCAGCATGGACAAGATGTTCCCGCCGCTGGCCAAGCCGACAGATGAGACCGTGCTGGAAGTGGATGGCCTGACCTCGTCGGCCGGCCGGTTTCACGATGTGAGCTTCACGGTCAAGAAGGGCGAAATCTTCGGCATTGCCGGTCTAGTCGGCGCCGGCCGCACCGACCTTGTGCGCGCCATCGCGGGCGCTGACCCAGTCCGGTCAGGGTCGGTCAGGCTGAAGGGCCAAGACATCACGCCCAAGTCGCCGCGCGACGCAATTCGCAACGGTATCGTGTTGGTGCCCGAAGACCGCAAGCTTCACGGCGTCATCCTCGATCACAGCATCAGCGAGAATATCGCCTACTCCAATCTCGAGTCCGTCAGCCGGTCGGGATGGATGGTTGCAAACCGTGTGCGCGGCTTTGCGGACGCAAACATCAAGAAGTTCGGCGTCAAGGGGGTCGGCCGCCAGAGGGCCACCGAAATGTCGGGCGGCAACCAGCAGAAGGTGGTGATCGCCAAGTGGCTCGCACGCGATCCGAATGTTGTGCTGCTCGACGAGCCGACGCGCGGTATCGACGTCGGCGCACGCTCGTCGATCTACGAAATCATTCACGAGTTGGCCAGCCAGGGGGTCGCGGTCATCGTCGTCAGTTCGGACCTCGAAGAGGTACTCGGCGTGTCCAACCGCATTCTCGTCATGTCTTCGGGCAGGCAGACCGGCATCCTCGATCACAGCGAAGCCAATGACGTCTCGGTCATGGAGTTGGCGACTGCAAGCCATGCTCCCGGCTTCGAGCGGGATGCCACGGTATAACAAGATCTGAGAGATGAACCGTTTCGAGAGCAAGACCGTCGTCATCACCGGAGGCAATCGCGGGATCGGATTGGCGGTGGCGGAGCGCTTTGCGCTCGAAGGGGCCAGTATCGTGTTGGCATCGGTCGAACCTCAGGTTGAAGAGGCCGCAGAAGCGCTGTGCATGACGGGTGCGAAAGCCATTGGCGTAATCTGCGACGTGACCGAGCGAGAGGCTGTCGCTGCACTCTACGACCGGGCCGAAGAGGCGTTTGGCGCGGTCGATATATCGATGCAGAATGCCGGTATAATCACTATCCGAAGGATCGAAGACCTGAGTGAACGCGATTGGGACGCCACCATGGCGGTGAACACCAAGGGGGTGTTTCTGTGCTGCCAGGAGGCCATCGCGCGTATGCGCAAGTCGGGCAAGGGCGGGCGGTTGATAAATACGGCCTCGGGCCAGGCCCGCGACGGTTTCATCTTCACGCCGCATTACGCGGCCTCGAAAATGGGGGTGGTTGGGATCACCCAAAGCCTCGCCAAGGAGGTTGCACTGGAGCGCATTACGGTCAACGCGATATGCCCAGGTATCATCCAGAGCGAAATGTGGGACTACAACGACAAAATCTGGGGTGAGATGCTGGGCGACTACGCCCCCGGCGAACTGATGAAAGACTGGGTCGAAAACAAGATCCCGATGAAGCGTGCAGGCACCGGCAAGGATGTCGCCGGGTTGGTCGCCTTTCTGGCCAGCGAGGATGCAGAATACATCACCGGCCAGACGATCAATGTTGATGGCGGCTTGATCATGTCGTGACCCTTCCGTGTTGCGGAACACGAGGGCGAGAACTGGAGAAGGTTTGTGGAAGATATTACACTGAATACACCGAAATTGTTCGACCTGACAGGCCGCGTAGGGCTGGTCACCGGCTCGGGAAGTGGCATTGGCCAGCGCATCGCGATGGGACTGGCTCAATGTGGCGCAGATGTGGCCCTGCTGGACCGGCGCACCGACGACGGGCTGGCGCAGACGGCTGAGTTTGTCGCGGCGGCGGGGCGCAAGTCGCTAAAGATCTCGGCCGATGTAACCTCCGGCGAGGCGCTAGCTGAAGCCGTGGCGCGCACCGAAGCCGAATTGGGGCCGCTGACCCTGGCGCTGAATGCCGCCGGTATCGCCAATGCCAATGCCTGCGAGGAGATGGAAGAGGCTCAGTACCAGACCCTCATGGACATCAACATGAAGGGTGTCTGGCTTTCCTGCCAAGCCGAGGCGCGGGCGATGCTGGCGCATGGCAAGGGCGGGTCGATCGTCAACATCGCCTCGATGTCGGGCGTCATCGTCAATCGCGGGTTGATGCAGGTGCATTACAATGCGTCGAAAGCCGGCGTGATCCATATGTCCAAGTCGATGGCCATGGAGTGGGTCGACCGCGGCATTCGCGTCAATTCCATCTCGCCGGGCTACACCGCGACGCCGATGAATACGCGGCCCGAAATGGTGCACCAGACCCGCGAATTCGAGAGCCAGACGCCGATGCAACGGATGGCAACTGTCGACGAGATGGTCGGCCCGGCGGTCTTCCTCCTGTCCGACGCATCCTCGTTCTGCACGGGCGTTGACCTGCTGGTCGATGGCGGGTTCTGCTGCTGGTAAGGATCAAGCGGCAGGAAAGCGTCAGTCAGGAGACGGCGACGAGCGGCCCGCGCGTGTTGAGGCCCTCGATATCGAAGCCGGCAAGTTGCTTGTAGTCGGCGGCGATGCGGGCGCGCTCGTCGGCCGGCAGGACGTCCTCGATGTCGTCGAATTTGCCGCCGCACCGCTCTTCGACGATCTGCATGACGATATCCGGTCCATTGCCGCGATTGGCCTCGACTATTGCCGCGGTGGCCGGGCGGCGCTCCGCCTCATAGGCGATTAGCGCGTCGCGGTGGATGCCGTGCGCGAGCAGTTCGCGAACAAGGACGCGGGCATCGACAATCGCCTGAGAGGCGCCGTTTGAGCCGATCGGATACATCGGATGGGCCGCATCGCCGATCAGCGTGACGTGACCCTTTGTCCACCAGTCGAGCGGATCGCGGTCGATCATCGGGTATTCGAAGATCGCCTCGGCGGAACGGATCAGCGCCGGGATGTCGAGCCAGTCGAAGCGCCAGTCCTCGAATTGCGGCATGAAGTCGGCGAGATTGGCCTTGCGGTTGTAGTCCTCGCGCCGCCAGCCTGCTGACGGGTCGGTTTTCAGTTCGGCTATGAAGTTTGTGAGCTGGCGACCGGACTGCGGATCGGGGCGCGAGATCGGATAGGTGACGAACTTCTGGTCCTCGTGACCGGCCATCGCCATTGTGGCGCCCGACAGGAAGGGTTCGACCCAGGCGGTGCCGCGCCACAGGATTGCGCCGCCCCAGACCGGCGAACCCTCATCGGGAAAAAGCTTGCGGCGGGCAGCGGAGTGGATGCCGTCGGCGGCGATCAGCATGTCTCCCTCGACCTCGACGTGGTGCCCCGATGCGTCACGGAACCGGGCGACGACCCGGCTGGCGTGATCTTCGAAACCGGTCAGTTCCATGCCGGTTTCCACGATCTTCTGGCCCAGCCGTCGACGCACGGCGTCCAGCAGCATCAACTGCATTTGGCCGCGGTGAACCGAGTATTGCGGCCAGTTGTAGCCGGCGAGCTGGCCGCGCGGTTCCGACCAGATCGGTTTCCCGGTCTTTGCGAAATAGGCAACTTCGCGCGTGCGCACGCCGATTGCCTCCAGTTCGAGCTCGAGACCGAGTTCGAACAATTCGCGCACGGCATGCGGCTGCAGGTTGATGCCGACGCCGAGCGGCCGAATGCTGTCGGATTGTTCGAAGACCCGGCAGGCAATGCCCGCCTGATGGCAGGACAATGCCAGTGTCAGCCCGGCTATGCCGCCGCCGGCGATCAAGATCGTCAAAGACCCCTCCCGTATCGTTTCAGGCGGCGATTTTCGGCAATCGGCGCGCCGAATGCAATGAAGTCATTCCGAAGCGGTAGGCGATGCGCCGATGTCGGCCAGGTCGTAAGGCGTCGTCTGGTAAACTTGGTTGATCCAGTTGCCGAACAAGAGAAAGGCGTGGCTGCGCCAGCGGTTTTGCGGCGGCTGTTCGGGATCGTCATTCGGAAAGTAGTTGTGCGGAAGCGCGATCGGCGTGCCATTGGCGACATCGCGAAAATACTCGTCGGCCAACGTCGTGGAATCGTATTCGATGTGGTTGAACACATAGAGTCGGTTGGCATGCTGCTCGGCGAGCAGGCAGAGGCCGGTTTCGTCGGATTCCATCAGCACTTCGAGGCCGCTGGCCGGGTGAATGTCTTCCTTGCGCACCTCCGTCCAGCGCGACACCGAGATCTGGAAGTCGTCGGAGAAGCCGGCGAGATAGGGCGAGGCCGGGTTGAGATTGCGGTGCCGGTAAACGCCGAAGGCCTTTTCGGACAGGGTGTATTTCGGCACGCCGTGGAAGTGCCAGACGGCGGCCATCGCGCCCCAGCAGATGTTGAGGGTCGAATGGACGTTGGTCTCGGTCCAGTCGAGGATGCGGCGCATCTCGTCCCAATAGGTGACGTCCTCGAAATCCAGTGTCTCGATCGGCGCGCCGGTGATGATGAAGCCATCGAACTTGTCGTCGCGGATCTCCTCCCAGGTCTGGTAGAAGGCGATCAGGTGCTCCTCGGGTGTATTCTTCGCGCGGTGTCCGCCAATGCGCACCAGCGTCAACTCGACCTGTAGCGGCGTCGAGCCAACAAGGCGGGCGATCTGGGTTTCGGTCTTGATCTTGTTGGGCATCAGGTTGAGCAGACCGATGCGCAGCGGACGGATGTCCTGACGCAGCGCCGTTCCCTCGTCCATCACCATCACGCCCTCGCGCACGAGATCGTCGCGGGCGGGTAGCTGGTCTGGGATGCGAATCGGCATTTCACTCTGCTCCAACAACAAAAAAACCGGCGGCGACAATCTCGCTACCGGCCGGACATTCGTCAGTCTGTCGTCTCGGCCCTTTAGCGAGTTTTTTTACGTGGCTGCAAGCCGGCCGGCCAAATCACCACGGAGCGGCAATGTAGTGGCGCGGCAGGCGGGCGTCAATGTGCAGCGGCGAACGCCCGCATTCGCGGCGGCGCGAGGCAATGGGCAGGCAAGCCGAACCGGTGGTATCGTTTCCACGAAACGGAGATGCACGGGAGAGACCAGATGCGTATCGCTACCATGGCGACCGGCGGAATCGGTGGATTCTTGGCGGTCAAACTGGCCAACAGCGGGCATGAGGTGGCGACGATCGCGCGCGGTGAGCATCTTGCGGCGATCAACAAGAATGGACTGACCCTAGAAGGGCCCGACGGTACGGAAACCGCACACCCTTGGATCGCCACTGACGACCCGTCAGAGGTCGGGCCTGTCGATGCGATCATCTTCGGCGTCAAGGGGGACGCGCTGGACGATGCGGCGCGGGCCTGTGTGCCGATGCTGGGGCCCGATACGGCGGTCGTACCGTTTCTCAATGGCGTGGAAGCGGCAGACCGGTTGCTTGGCCATATGGACGCGCATCATGTCGCCAACGGGATGGCCCAAGTGTCGACCACCATCGCCGCGCCGGGCGTGATCAGGCAAACCGGCGGCATCAATCGCTTCGTGTTCGCCGAGCGCGACAGCCGCGCCTCGGCGCGGATCGATACGCTGCGGGCGGCAATCAATGCTGCCGGGTCATCGGCGCCGCCCACCGATGATATCGAGCGCGATGTCTGGGCGAAATTCGTGTTGTTTTCCGCCATGTCGGGTGTCACGGCGGCGGGGCGTTGCACGATCGGCGAGATAACGGCCCATCCTCAGCTTGGCGCACTGTTCCAACAGGTGGCGGCGGAGACGGCGGCGGTCGGCCGTGCGCTGGGGATCGCGCTTCCCACCAATATCGAGGAAGCCCTTTGGCGGATCGTAACAACCCTGCCGCCGGAAATGCGCGCATCGACGGCGATCGACCTGGAAGCCGGGCGACCGCTGGAGATAGAGTGGGTGTCAGGTGCTGCCGTGCGACTGGCCGAGAAGGCTCGAGTCGCGGCGCCGGCGAATTCGGTGCTCTATGCGCTTTTGCTGCCCTATAAAAACGGCAGGTGACAGCAGCCGAATCCTGCCTGCGTCAGGCGCGAGCCGAGGGAATTGCGGACAGCGGCGACAGGTTGAGCCAGTCTCGCAGGCGAGCGCGCATCGGCGTGTCGCCGGTGACGTCGAGGCGCCCATCGGCGACCGCGCGATCGAGTGGCAGGTCGCCGCGAATGACATAGATCGCATCGCGCAATGTGAATTCGAGATAGAGATCGATCTCGTAGCCTGGATCGTGCATGCACATCTCGCAGGCGCCGTTCTCGTTGACGAACCAGAAGACCCGCTTGCCGGCGGGCTGGTCGATGAAATCGATCCGGACGACGGCGCGCTCGGGACCGAGCGCATCGGCACGCACGCTGCGCTCGATACTCCAGACGAGAAGCCCGAGGTCGACCTCCTCGTCGATCAGTTCGCGGCGCGACCAGCGTTGCCCCCAGATGCCCAGCATCTCGATCATCGGCGTGAATTCGCGACCCTGTTCGGTTAGATAGTAGCGTGCCGCCCGTGCGCCATCGTCGAAACGGCGTTCGACAATACCTTCGGCCTCCAGTTGCTTGAGGCGGCGGCTGAGCATGGTCTGCGACATCAGGGGCACGCCGCGCCGCAATTCGGAGAATCGGGTCGCGCCGGCGGCCAGATCGCGGATGATCAGTGGCGTCCAGCGTTCGCAGAACAGTTCGGCCGCCTTGGCGACCGGGCAGAACTGGCCATAGCTCTTCATACGCCTTTCCTCCCGGTGCAGCGTAACAGGCCCGGCAAACGCGCGTTAAGTGCAGTTTCCGCACTATTTCGTGAGCGTGACCGGCGGTAGCGTCGGCGTGGGGCATGAACGCAAGGAGACGCAAGATGCAGGCAAGTCACGCCGACACGGCGAAACATGACGGCGAACGCGGCCAGGTCTCGGCGACCGCTGCGGAAATCTACGATCGTTTCTTCCTTCCGGCGCTGTTTGCGCGCTGGGCGGACACTGTGGCGAATGCCGCTTCGATCAAACCCGGCGACCGGGTGCTCGATGTGGCCTGCGGCACCGGCATACTGACGCTAGCAGCGGCGCGGCGTGCCGGCGTGTCCGGCAAGGCGACAGGTCTCGACCGTAATCCGGATATGCTGGCCCAGGCGAGGGCGAAGAGTAATGCCATCGACTGGCAGGAGGCAATGGCCGAGGCACTGACCTTTGCCGACGGAACGTTCGATGCGGTCGTCAGCCAGTTCGGGCTGATGTTCTTCGAGGACCGGCAGAAGGCGCTTGAGGAGATGCAGCGTGTCGCGAAACCCGGCGGTCGGATCGCAGTGGCGGTGTGGGCGGGGTTCGACCAGACGCCGGGCTATGCGGCGATGGCCGCGCTGCTGGAACGGCTGTTCGGAGCAGAAATGGCAAGCGCGCTGCACGCGCCTTACCGCCTTGGCGATATCGCGGCGCTGGAAGCCATGTTTGCCGCAGCGGGACTGGACGGCGCCGAGGTCCGTCTGGTCGAAGGTGAGGCGGAGTTCCCGTCGATTGCCGAATGGGTGCACACCGACATCAAGGGCTGGTCGCTGGCCGACGTGATCGATGACGACCAGTATGCGCTGCTGCAAAGCGAGGCGGCGGGCGAACTGGCAGGCTTTACAGATGCCGAGGGGCGGGTCCGGTTCCGCCACCCGGCGATTATCGTGCGCGCGACGGCGAACTAGAGGGAACTAAAGAAATGTGCCGCGCGGGCCCATTCGCGGCCCCACTGGTCGTTGGCGCCGTCGCGGCGCATCTCTTCCTCGGTCATGCGGTCGAGAATCTTTTCTTCGCCGCGAAAGGCAAAGACCGAGATGGCGTGGATGGCGACCGCGATCCCCCAGCCAAAGACCGGCCAGCCAGCCCAGGATGTGTCCGGAAAGGCAACGAAGTCGATTGCGAACAGCATCAGGCCGATGGCCAGATAGACGCCCAAATGCTTGTAGAAGCCTAGCTTGGCTTCGGCCCGCCTGCGGGCGCGGACTGCCGGATCGTCGCTGCTCATGGCTGCGTCCTCGCTGATAAGACGCAGCGCAGGTTACGCGGTCACGACCGGCCTGCCATGATGGCCATCAATCGGCGGTGTGCGTTTTTCGATGCGCGCGGGAGGCCGCTGCCGTTTCCAAGGCGCCGCGTTTCCGACCGATTTTCGGCTTTGCGGTACAGCGAGGGGGATAAACGCTTGCTATTCCGGGTCGCTTTCTATATGTGAACGAATGTTTACTTTCACAAAACTGTCAAGTTAGCACTTGCTTACATAGTCGTGGTAACAAGGAAGCCATGAGCGAAAGAGTGCCAAGAAAACGGAACGCCAGCGCGACGAAATCAGCGATATTGGCGTCCGCCAAGCGTGCCTTTACCGCGAAGGGCTTTGAAGCGGCGGGTGTCCGCGAAATTGCTGCGGATGTTGGGGTGAGTGTCGCTCTGATCAACCGTTACTTCGGGTCCAAAGAGGGGCTCTTCATAGAAGCCGTGGTGCCCGAGATCCATTTTGACGATCTGATCGAAGGCGATCGTTCGACGTTTGGCCAGCGCGCGGCAGAGTATTACTGCAACAAGGCTCACGAAGGGCTGGAACTCGATGTCACACTCGCGTGCCTGCGCTCCATCAACAGTCCGACTGTAACCAGAGCGATAGACGAAGCCACCGAGCAGCATGTCGTCGAGAAGCTTGCGCGCTGGCTGGGCGGCCGTAACGCCAGGCAGCGCGCGGCGCTGATCGTTGCTCACCTGATCGGTTTCGACATGATGAAGCGCATAAACAGCGTCTCCGCGCTGCAAGCCGAAAACGCGCAACTTGCCTTTCCCTACCTTGCGGCCACGATCCAGAGCTATGTCGACGACGACACATTGGCGCCCCCGCTTGGCAGACCCGATTAGAGCGTGTCCGGGTCAGATTGTAGCGGATTGATGAGAGATGGTTTTCGCAACCGGTCAGGAGAAGACCGCAGAGCGATGACTGCGTATCGGTCGAGGATCTCGACGCCGCCGGGGCGCAAAGCAGTCTCAAGCCGGCGGATAAAGACCTGTTTGATATAGCAAGCTCAAAGTCGCCCCAACCTGGTCTTTTGCTCAAGTTACGGCATCGCGAATGGCTAATGGGTCCCAACCTGCGTCGCCTTGCGCTCCTTGTCACTGCACCAAGCCCCGGCGTTCAAGCGATTCAATCCAACCCGGACACGCTCCAAGCGGAACCAGTCGAGGCCATGAGAAGCAGCGCCGAACGCCCTGCGCGTCACTGATATGAAGCGCAGGGCATGAGGATTTAGTGATTTCAAAGGCCTGAGGGGTTCAAGAGCCTTGCATATGACCCTTGAAAAACTCAGCCACCTCGTTCGAAATTTTCTCTACGTGCTCCGGCCGCCAGTAAAGGTCGAAATGGTCTGCGCCTTCGATCACAGTGACCTTCTCGGGCTTGACCTCGTTTGCGAAGCGAATGGCGCCAGGATTGGAGACCGCCTCGTCTCCGTAAGCGAGATAGATCGGGATCGGATCGAACAGTTTAGTGTAGTTGAAGATCGAAAAGCCATAAAGCGAGTACTGACTGTTCGCGGCCACCTGGTTCTTCCAGGTCGGAACGTCGCCCGGCTTGCCTGGCAAATAGTAGTCCCGCATTCCGACGTAGATGGGTTCCGGCGCCGCCTTGATTTCTTCTTCGGTCTCGGGGACGGGCTTGATGTAGACCTCCTCGCCAGTGTCGAAGCTTGCTTGCGCGGCGTCGGTAAGACCCTTGACGACCAGGTTGCGGTAGCCTTCGGCGCCCAATAGGGTCAGCGGTGTATCCAGCTCGATCAGATAGGGGCTGATCATCGCGACGGCGTTGACGCGGGTGTCAAAGGCGGTCTCATACATCGCCCAGCCCGAGCCCATGCAAATGCCGGTGTTGAACACATTGTTGGTATCGGTAACGTCCAGTGTCCGAATGAAATCTACGGCACTTCTGACATCTCTCAGCAGCCATTCAGGGATCAGGTATCCCGGCTTTCCTTCGCTCTCACCCCATCCGCGAGGGTCGAAAACCAGTGCCGCAAAACCTTTCTTGGACAAGGTTTCCGCGTAAAGACCGCCGGTTTGTTCTTTCACGCCGGTGACGGGAGGGGTCACCACTGTCGCCGGATACTTCTTACCTGCCTCATAGTCATCGGGCAGGAAGAGATGGGCGGCGACCTTGTCGCCTCCGCTCTTGAATTCAACGGTGTTTTTGCCGGGTTTGAACTGTGAGCTCACGGTATCGTCCTCTCATTTTAGCCATTTGGTGGGTCTGTATGTGAGCATGCGTTTACTTGCGCAAGGCAGATAAGTCAACACCTGTTCACATGATTGTGGCAAGAGGGGTGAGATGAGCGAAACAGAAACAAGATGAGTAATGCCGACGCGGCGGAGCCGGTCTTTGCCAGCCGCGTTTTCGCGGGCAATTCCCAAAGCTCGCCATCCGGTCGTCAATGGCTGGGATAGTGCGCAGAAGGGCTGTTAGCGGGGCCTCGATTGAACCTCTCGGCCCATTCTCAACCGCCCCTTTGCCGAGCCAGGAAGGCCAGCCGCTCGAACAGATGCACGTCCTGTTCGTTCTTCAATAGTGCCCCATGCAGCCGCGGCAGCGCGTTTTTCGCGTCGCCGCGCAGTGTCTCGGGATCGACATCGTCGGCGACCAGGAGGCGGATCCAGTCGAGGGCCTCGGAGGTGGACGGCTTCTTCTTCAACCCCGCAACCTCGCGGACCTCGTAGAACTGGGTCAGCGCGGCGCGCACCAGGTTCTGCTTGATGCCCGGATAATGGACATCGACGATGGCATGCAGCGTCTCGATGTCGGGGAAGCGGATGTAGTGAAAGAAACAGCGACGCAGGAAGGCGTCGGGCAGTTCTTTCTCGTTGTTGGAGGTAATGATGACGATCGGCCGATGCGCGGCACTGACCGTCTCGCCGGTTTCGTAGACGAAGAATTCCATGCGGTCGAGCTCCTGAAGCAGGTCGTTCGGAAACTCGATGTCCGCCTTGTCGATCTCGTCGATCAGAAGCACGGTCTTGCGGTCGGCGGTGAACGCTTCCCACAACTTGCCGCGACGGATGTAGTTGGAAATGTCCTCGAAACGCGGATCGCCGAGCTGTGAGTCGCGCAGGCGCGAGACGGCGTCATATTCGTAGAGGCCCTGCTGCGCCTTGGTGGTCGACTTGATGTGCCATTCGATCAGATCGAGATCGAGCGCGGCGGCGACCTGCTTGGCGAGTTCGGTCTTGCCCGTTCCCGGCTCGCCCTTCACCAGAAGCGGCCGCTCGAGCCGGATGGCGGCATTGACCGCAACGGTGAGATCCTTCTCGGCGACATAGGCATCGGTGCCTTCGAACAGCATGGGCGGTTTCCTTTTCCAGTCGACGGGTATTTACGGCGGGCCGCCGGCGCGGGCAAGCCGGCGCGGCTATTCGAACGCCGTTCGCGCTGGCTGTGACAAATCGCACATCGCGAACGCGCCGTGACCTATAGGAAGGGAGGTACCGGGGCTTGGGGCTCAGCCGCCTTCCCGGTGGCGGGGGTTCCGTTCCGGCCTAAACTGCCCCACGGCCGGGGCGGGACCCCCTAGTATCTTCTGCTTTCAGAACAAGAAATCAGCGCGTCGGCACTGGCGTGTCGCCGCGATAGTCGTAGAAACCCCGGCCCGCCTTGCGGCCGAGCCATCCTGCCTCGACATACTTGACCAGCAACGGACAAGGCCGGTACTTGGAATCCGAAAGCCCTTCATGCAGCACCTGCATGATCGCCAGACAGGTGTCGAGGCCGATAAAGTCGGCCAGTTCCAGTGGTCCCATCGGGTGGTTGGCGCCAAGTCTCATTGCCGTGTCGATGGCCTCAACCGAGCCGACGCCTTCGTAGAGCGTGTAGATCGCCTCGTTGATCATCGGCAGCAGGATGCGGTTGACGATGAAGGCCGGGAAGTCCTCCGAAACGGTGACCTGCTTGCCGAGCGAGCGAACGAATTCGCGCGACCGCTCGAAGGTCGTATCCTCGGTGGCGATGCCGCGCACCAATTCCACCAGCTTCATGCGCGGAACCGGGTTCATGAAGTGAATGCCCATGAAGCGTTCCGGCCGGTCGGTGGAAGCGGCGAGGCGGGTGATCGAGATCGACGAGGTGTTGCTGCCGAGGATAGCCTCCGGCTTGAGCACCGGGCACAATTCGGCAAAGATCGCGCGCTTGACGTTCTCGACTTCGCTGGCCGCTTCGATAACGAGATCGCAGTCGGCGAGCGTTTTCAGGTCGCCGGTGGCTGCGATGCGCGCGGCGGTCGCATCGGCCTCTCCAGCATCCATCCGCCCGGCCTCGGCCGCCTTGGCGAGCGCTTCGCCGATTTTGCGGACACCGGATTCAGCGTTTTCCAGCGAGATATCGCTGAGCGTGACGTCGTAGCCCGCGGTCGCTGCGACCTGGGCGATGCCGCTTCCCATCTGGCCGGCGCCGATCACGCCGATCGATTTGATTGTTCCCGTCATTTCTTCCGCCTCGAATTTCGCTTTTGCCGCATAGTGCGATTGCTGCACTGCAATGTAAACCGTAGCTGGAACATGTTGCGCGCTAATGTCGCTGCCGGTGCCTACAAACCCAGTTCGAGGCGGCGCTTTCTGGTCAGCTTCGCGGCGGCGAGTCGGTGGCTTTCGCGCAGGTAGTCGTGCAGCGCATCGTCGGGCATCGATTCCGGCCCGGTGCGCTGTATCCATGTCATGCCGCGCGAAGCCATGTAAGGAGCGGGGCGCAGGCCGGGTTGTTCGCGCAGGATGTCAAAGGCGAGATCCGTGACCTTGAAGGTAACAAAAAGCGCATCGTCTTCGATGCGGGCCATGGCAAAGACCTTGTCGCCGACCTTCCAGACATGGGCGCCGCGCCATTGGACGACATGGAACGTCGCCGGCAGCGCCGCGCAGAACGCGTTGTATTCGTCGAGGGTCATTCGAGAAACTCGACCGTGACGCCGGGCTCGACCATGCGGGCCAGTTCGTCGGCATCCCAGTTGGTGAGGCGAATGCAGCCATGCGAACTGGTCTTGCCGATGCGGTCAGGCTCCGGGGTACCATGGATGCCATAGGTCGGCTTGGACAACGCAATCCAGATCGAGCCGACCGGGCCGTTGGGGCCCGGTGGAATTGTCAGGACACGGTGGTTGTCGCCCTGCACGAAATTGATCTTCGGATTGTAGGTGTAGTTCGGCGAAAACGCGATGCGTTCGACGGTCACGGTGCCTGATGGCGACGGGGTCGCGGCCGAACCGATGGTCGCCGGATAGGCAGCAACAAGGCGGTCGTTGGCGTCGTAGGCGCGCACTTGCTTGTTGGCTTTGTCGGCTTCAATGCGGGTTACGGTCTCGCTGACACTGCGGCCGGTCCGTGCGACCCGGATCACGGTTCCGGCCTTGCCGAAATCGGCATCGGGATTGAGCGACTGGAGAAACCTCTTTTGCATGTGAAAGCGCTCGGCGAGCATTTCTGCAGGCGATGTGAAGGCGAGCCTGTCGAGCTGTGCTTTCAGCGCATAGTCGACCGGTACATGTGAAATGAACGGACCGGCGACATCGGCTTGCGTGATGGTGTAGTCGCGAAACGCATCGCCGCCCGACAATGCCAATGCGGATTCGAGCGCGACCGGGTCGTCGAGCCCGATGACCCGTCCGGCCGCGGTGGCATGGGCGGCAATCGCCTTGCGGACATTGCTGCCCATGCGACCATCGATGACGCCGGGCGAAAAGCCCTTGCGGTCGAGATAAACCTGCAGCCGTGCGACGGTCATCGCGTCAGCGGGCAAATCGATTTGCGGCCGGGTGAGGGAAGAGACCTCGGTTCCGCTGCCCGGGGCTGTTTCTTCTCCAGAGCTGGCCGGCTCGTCGAGCGGTGCGCGCGTGATTCCGCGCGAACGCGGCAGCGGTGATATCGATGGCTGGCGACGCGTCGCGCCTGACGGCGGGGCGGGCGGTTCGGGAAACCGCTCGATGATCGATTCGATCGACGGATTCTCTTCGATGGCGACAATGCGATCTGTATCGAGATCGAAATAGACGCGCCGGCCCTTGCTGTCAGTGAAAACGCCGACCTCGGACTGGGCGGCGGCAGGGAGCGTGGCGGCGGCGAGCCAGAGCGGTAACAGGGCGGGGAGTGCGAACCGCGGAGCGGGCCAGCGACTGGATTGCATGGATATCGAACCTGCGCGTTTGATTCGCGCCTATCCTGCACGGAGAAACCGGCGAGGAACAGGTGCGCTGTGTCCCGACACAGGCAGTCAGACAAACAAACAGGGCGGCAAGATGGCACCCCGGCCAATTGGCCGGGGCTTGTCGGCGGCGCTGATCAAGCCGCCTCGTCCGTTGCCGCATCGGACGCGACAGTCGAGGTAAAGTTCAGGCGGTCGGAGCCTTCCAGCACCTTGACCGTCGAACCGTCGAGGATGTCGCCGGCGAGGATCTTCTCGGCCAGCGGATCCTGGACGAACTTCTGGATCACCCGCTTCAGCGGCCGTGCGCCATAGGCGGGGTCGTAACCCTTGTCGGCCAGCCACTCGCGGGCGGCACGGTCGAGGTCGAGCACGATCTTGCGGTCGGCGAGCAGGGCTTCCAGACGCTGCAGCTGAATGTCGACAATCCGGCCCATCTCGGCTCGCTTGAGCCGGTGGAACAAGATCACCTCGTCGACCCGGTTGAGGAACTCGGGCCGGAACGAAGCCTTTACGACGTTCATCACGTCGTCGCGAACCTTGTCGACATCCTCGTCTTCGCCAAGACCGACCAGGAATTCGGCGCCGAGGTTCGACGTCATGACGATCAGCGTGTTCTTGAAGTCGACGGTGCGGCCCTGGCCATCGGTCAGGCGGCCGTCATCGAGGACTTGCAGCAGCACGTTGAAAACGTCCGGATGCGCCTTTTCGATCTCGTCGAACAGGATCACCTGATAGGGCCGGCGACGGACGGCTTCGGTCAATGCGCCGCCTTCCTCGTAGCCGACATAGCCGGGAGGCGCGCCGATGAGGCGGGCGACCGAGTGCTTCTCCATGAATTCGCTCATGTCGATGCGCACCATCGCTTGCTCGTCGTCGAACAGGAAGTCGGCCAGTGCCTTGGTCAGCTCTGTCTTGCCGACGCCGGTGGGCCCAAGGAAGATGAACGAACCGATCGGGCGGTTCGGATCCTGCAGGCCGGCGCGGGCGCGTCGCACCGCTTTGGAGACGGCCTGCACGGCCTCGCCCTGCCCGACGACCCGTTCGCCGATCTCGTCTTCCATGCGCAGCAGCTTCTCGCGTTCGCCCTCCAGCATCTTGTCGACCGGCACGCCGGTCCAGCGCGATATCACATGCGCGATGTGGTCGGGCGTCACCGTTTCCTCGACCATCGATGCGCCGTCGCCGTGTGCTTCCGCATCGGCGAGCTTCTTCTCCAGATCTGGAATGGTGCCGTAGGCCAGTTCGCCGGCGCGCTGGAATTCGCCGCTGCGCTGCGCGATGGCGAGTTCGTTGCGTGCCTCGTCAAGCTGACCCTTCAAATCGGCGGCGGTGCCGAGCTTTTCTTTTTCGGCCTGCCATGCGGCGGTCAGGCTGCTCGACTCCTCTTCGAGCGCGGCCAGTTCCTTCTCCAGCTTGGTGAGACGGTCGCGCGCGGCGGTGTCCTTTTCGACCTTCAGCGCTTCGCGCTCGATCTTAAGCTGAATGATCCGACGGTCGATCTCGTCCAGCGCCTCGGGCTTGGAATCGACCTGCATGCGCAGCCGCGAGGCGGCCTCATCGACAAGGTCGATCGCCTTGTCGGGCAGGAAACGGTCGGTGATGTAGCGGTCGGACAGGGTGGTGGCCGAGACAAGCGCGGAATCGGAGACGCGCACCTTGTGGTGCTGTTCGTATTTCTCCTTCAGGCCGCGCAGGATCGAGACCGTGTCCTCGACGGTCGGTTCCTCGACAAAGACCGGCTGGAAACGGCGGGCAAGTGCGGCGTCCTTCTCGACGTGCTTGCGGTACTCGTCGAGCGTGGTCGCGCCGACACAGTGCAACTCGCCGCGTGCCAATGCCGGCTTCAAGAGGTTGGAGGCATCCATTGCGCCGTCGGCCTTGCCGGCCCCGACCAGCGTGTGCATCTCGTCGATGAACATGACGATACCGCCGGCTGCGGACTGCACCTCGTTGAGCACGGCCTTGAGCCGCTCCTCAAACTCGCCGCGATATTTGGCACCGGCGATCAGCGCGCCCATGTCGAGCGCCATCAGGCGCTTGTCCTTGAGGCTTTCGGGCACGTCGCCATTGACGATACGCAGCGCCAATCCCTCGGCGATGGCCGTCTTGCCGACGCCGGGCTCGCCGATCAGCACAGGGTTGTTCTTGGTGCGCCGCGACAGAACCTGAATGGTGCGGCGGATTTCGTCGTCGCGGCCGATCACCGGATCGAGTTTGCCTTCACGGGCATCCTCGGTCAGGTCGCGGGCATATTTCTTGAGCGCATCGTAAGCCTGTTCGGCATTGGCGCTGTCGGCGGTGCGCCCCTTGCGCACTTCGTTGATGACCTGGTTGAGTGCCGTCGGCGTCACGCCCGCCTTGGCCAGAATGTCGGCGGTCTTGGCCGATTTCTCCATCGCCAACGCCATCAGCAGCCGTTCGACCGTGACATAAGTATCGCCGGACTTCTTGGCGAGTTCCTCGGCGGTCGTCAGGACTTTGGCCAGCGGCTGGGCGAGATAAAGCTGGCCGTTGCCGCCTTCGACTTTGGGCAGTGCGGCAAGCGCGGTCTCCAGTCCGAGCCGCACGTCGCGCGTCTTGCCGTCGGCTCGCTCGATCAGCGACGCTGCCAGACCTTCGCTGTCGTCCACCAGGACTTTCAGCAAGTGTTCGGGCGTGAACTGCTGATGGCTGGAGCCAAGCGCAAATGTCTGCGCCGATTGAATGAAACCGCGAACGCGGTCGGAGTATTTCTCGAGGTCCATATCTGTCTCCAATCTCACCCTTGGCCTCGTCGAGCACCGCGGGCATTATCGATGACGGGCTCCCGCCTGGCGGCAAACCCTTGTTCTCCTCGATATGGTGACAGATGGCCGCCGTTAAAAGAGGCAGAAGGGCTTGGCCCGGCACAGAAAAGCCCGCCACGGCAGCGCCGGGCGGGCTTTAAAACACAGATGCGCAGTCGATCCGGGGTCAGGCCTCGGCGGATGCCGTTTCCGTAGCGGCGCCGTCATTGGCAGCGCCCGTCTCGTCCTCGGCTGCCGGTGCCGCCTCTGCGGCTTCGCTTTCGGCGCGGGGCTTGCGCGGGCGACGCGGCGACGAACGACGCGACCGGTTGGTTGCGGCTTGTTCCTGTTCCTCGAGCGCGACCTCGACCGGCGTCTCGCCGATGACCGGCTGCGGCGCGTCGGCGGCGTCGTGGCCATTGGCGGTCGGCGCGTTGCCGTCGTCGCCATTGGCGCGGGCCTTGCGTTCACGCTGACGGTCACCGCCGCGCGCTTCCTGTTCGTCGGACGTGTTTTCGCTGTCGCTGTCGTCGCTTTCACCGGCCTGCATGCGCTCTTCGCGCTGCGCCTGGGCCTGGGCCTGGGCGGCAAGAATGATACGATTGTAGTGTTCGGCGTGCTGTAGATAGTTCTCGGCCATCACGCTGTCGCCGGACGACAGGGCGTCGCGCGCCAGTGTCGCGTACTTGTCGGCGATCACCTGGGCGTTGCCACGAATTTTGACGTCGGGACCATTGCTCTCGTAGTTGCGCGAAAGCGGATTCTGGTTGCGACGATTGTTGCCACCGCTGTTTCTGTTGCGCTGGCGGCGACCTTGTTGCTGTGGTCTCATCAAACTCTCATATTGACGTTTACATGCTGTAGCTGAGTTTTGCCTGAATCTGCCGCACGGATCCCCTCATCCGTGACCGGCATCAAAAATCTACGTGTGCATGGCTTGCAGCCGATATCGCGCGTTCCGCCTTCACAGGCGGCTGTCCGTACGGGAACGTTCGGGCTTTCCGTTGAGTGCCGGACTGTCGTTTAATCTGCACACTCCGCTGTGTCATTAGGTAGCGGTCGATGTCCCCGTTGCCAAGAGTTTTTTTGCCTGCGGGCCGCAATTTGCTCATTTCATCAACAAAATCGCGCGGTCGTGCCCTGAAAAGTCCTGCATTTCCGCTATCTTGCGGAAGCCTTCTTCCTCGAAAAGCTTTGTTACATCCGCGTTTTGATCGTGACCGATTTCAATTCCGACCACACCATTTGTCTTAAGTCGGTCTATCGCACCGGCGGCGATCGCCCGATAGGCGGTCAATCCGTCGCCGCCGCCGTCGAGAGCGATTCGTGGATCATGCTCGCGGACTTCCGCGTCGAGGCCGGTGATCTCGGCAGAGCGGATATAGGGCGGATTGGAGACGATCACGTCGTATTGTCCGGCGATTTCGGCGAACCAGTCCGAACGCACGGCGTCAAACCGGTTGGACAGTTCGTTGCGGTGGGCGTTCGACAGCGCGGCCTGAAGCGCCTCGGCGGAAATGTCGGTTGCTGTTGCAGTCGCATCCGGCTCGGCGGCGAGAATGGCCAGCGCGATGGCGCCGGTTCCAGTGCCGAGATCGAGAACGGAGCAAGCTCCGGTCCGCGCCACGCAATCGCGCACGGCCGGCAGAACGAGGTCGACAAGGGTCTCGGTATCGGGGCGGGGCACCAGCGTAGAAGGGTTCAGGTCAAGGGCAAGGCCGTAGAACTCGCGCGCGCCGATGATCCGGTGAGCCGGCTCGCCGGCAAGCCGCCGCTTCACGCAATGCTCTGTCTCGACCACCGCCGCATCGCTGACCGGACAGGCCGGATCGCGCAGCCGGTCGAGCGCGGTCAGGCCGGCGGCATAATCGATCAGGAGGCTGGCATCGAGATCCGGGGTCGCCAGCCCGGCCTCGGCAAACCGGTCGCGGACGGATCGGTAGAGTGTTTCGGCGGTAGCCGGACCCGACGGGCCGGTCACGCCTGTTCTTCCGTCAGAAGGCGGGCCTGGTAGTCGGCGACCAGCGGATCGATGACGTCGTCGAGTTCGCCCTCGATAACGCGGTCGAGCTTGTAGAGCGTCAGGTTGATGCGGTGGTCCGTCAGCCGGCCCTGCGGGAAGTTGTAGGTCCTGATCCGCTCGGAGCGGTCGCCGGAGCCGACCTGCAGGCGGCGGGCCTCGGAGCGTTCGTCGGCGGCCTTCTGGCGCTCGGCGTCGTAGAGGCGGGCTTTCAGGATTTCCATGGCGCGGGCACGGTTCTGGTGTTGCGATTTTTCCGACTGCAACACGACGATTCCGGTCGGCAGGTGGGTGATGCGCACCGCGGAATCCGTGGTGTTGACGTGCTGGCCGCCGGCACCCGATGCGCGCATGGTGTCGATGCGAATATCCTGGTCGCGGATCTCGATATCGACATCGGCCGCCTGCGGCAGCACCGCGACGGTCGCCGCCGATGTGTGGATCCGGCCGCCGGCCTCGGTTTCGGGAACGCGCTGTACCCGGTGCACGCCGGATTCGAACTTCAGGCGCGAGAATACGCCCTTGCCGGAGATCATGGCGATGATTTCCTTGTAGCCGCCGGCGTCGCCGTCGGACGCGGACACCACCTCGACCTTCCAGCCGCAAGCAGCGGCGTAACGCTCATACATGCGGAACAAATCGCCGGCGAATAGCGCGGCTTCCAGACCGCCGGTTCCGGCACGGATCTCCAGGATGACGTTCTTGCTGTCGGCGGCGTCCTTCGGCAGCAGCAGGATGCGGATGTTCTGGCGCAGTTCATCTATGCGTTCGTCGGTCTCCGGCAACTCGGCCTCGGCCAGTTCGCGCATCTCGGCATCTGTCGCGTCATCAGCAAGCAAAGACTCAAGGCCGGTTTTCTCGTCCTCGGCGGCACGAAGGTCGCGAATACGGCCGACGATTTCTTCCAGATCGGCGTATTCGGAGGCCAGCTTGACATAGGTCTCGCTGTCGGGGCCGGCAGCCATCTGGCTCTCAAGCATCGCGAAACGCTTGACCAACTGGTCCATCTTGTCGGCAGGAAGCTCAATCATGCTGGTTCCAGGCAGCCGTACCGTCAACGGTACGGAACATCGTTCTCTTCGGCGAATTCTCGGACGATCGCGTGCATATCGGCGGTTTGGGCGCCGTTTTCAATCACTGTGTCGATCCTCCCGGCGAGCGCGCCAAGGTCGGTCGCCATCAGCGCGGCCTTGACCGGGCCGATCGAGGCCGGCGACATGGATAGGGTCCGAATGCCGATTGCCGCCAGCGCCATCGCGCCGAGCGGCTTGCCGGCCAGTTCGCCGCACAGGGTCAGCGGTGTGCCATGTTTGTCCGCGGCCGCGGCGACCGCCTTCAGCGCTTTCAAAAACGGCTTGGAAATAGGATCGTAGCGCGCGGCAACCGCCGTGTTGCCGCGGTCGGTCGCTGTCATGAACTGGAACAGGTCGTTGGAGCCGATGGAGACGAAGTCGGCGGCGCACATCAGCGCATCGAGATCGAACAACAGCGACGGCACTTCCAGCATGGCGCCGAGATTGAGGCGCAGGGGCAGGCCGTGGCCGAACTTGGACAGATGATGGACTTCGCGGTGGATGATCGCGCGCGCCTGGGCGATTTCCGAGACGTCGGTGATCATCGGCAGCATGACGCGCAATTCGCGGCCCGCGGCGGCTTTCAGAAGCGCCCGCATCTGGGTGCGGAACAGGCCGGGCCGGTCGAGCGAAAGGCGGATGGCGCGCCAGCCAAGCGCCGGATTTTCCTCCTGCGGCGCGCTGCGGAAGTAGGGCAGGACCTTGTCGCCGCCTATATCGAGCGAGCGGAAGGTGACAGGCTTGGCGCCGGCTGCCTCGGCGATGCTGCGATAGAGCGTCTCCTGCGCCTCGGCGCGCGGAAAGGTTTCGGCGATCATGAACTGCAGTTCGGTGCGGAACAGGCCGATGCCTTCGGCGCCGGATTCACCCAGTTGCGGGAGATCGACCAACAGGCCGGCGTTCATGTGCAGCGCAAAAGGTTTGCCGTCGCGGGTTAGCGACGGCTTGTCGCGCAGATCGCGATATTCCTGCTGGCGCTTGGCGCGGAACCGGACCTTTTCGGTATAGGCGGCCTCAACATCGGGCTGCGGCCGCAGATGGAGGTCGCCGGAGATGCCGTCGACGATGATCGCGTCGGCGTTTTCGGACAGCGCGACGATGCCGGTTGCCTGCCCGACTACCGGGATGCCCATGGCGCGCGCCACGATAACCACATGGCTGGTGGAAGCGCCGTCTTCCAGCACGAGGCCGCGCAGGTTCTTGCGCGGATAATCGAGCAGTTCTGCGGCGCCCATCGACCGGGCGACGATGATCGTGTCGGACGGCAGGTTGGCCTCGCGGCTGGCAGCGTCCTCGCCAATCAATTCGCGTAGCAGGCGGTTGGCGAGATCGTCGAAATCGCTCATCCGCTCGCGTAGATAGGGATCGCTGACGGCGGCCATGCGGGCGCGCATGTCGCTTTGCACCTTCTCGACACTGGCTTCCGCAGTCAGACCGTTGCCGATCGCCTCTTCCAGCCGGCGCACCCAGCCCTTGTCATGGGCGAACATGCGGTAGCTTTCCAGAACATCGCGATGCTCGCCCTCGAAAGCGACTTCGCGGCGCGACAGCATGTCATCGATGGTCAGGCGCAAGGACGACAGCGCCGACGCCAGCCGTTCGATTTCGGCGTCACCGTCCTCATTGAACAGGTTGGTGACGACAACGCGGGGTTCGTGCAGCACGACGTGGCCAAGGCCGATGCCCTCGGCGAGCGGTTGGGCGGCGGTGGCCACTGGCCGCGACAGGTCGAGTTCGACGCCGTCATTTGCCAGGCGTTTGAGGTCGCCGGCGGCGATCAGTTCGCCAAGCACCATGGCGACGGTTTCCAGCGCCTCGACCTCGTCATCGCCATAAAGGCGGTGGGCCTCGTTCTGAACGACCAGCACGCCGAGGGTGCGGCCGGCGCGCAGGATCGGCACGCCGAGAAACGAGTTGAAGATCTCTTCGCCGGTCTCCGGCAGGTATTCGAAGGCAGGGTGTTTCTGCGCTTCGGCGAGATTGAGCGATCGGGCCGACGAGGCGATGGTGCCGACAAGGCCCTGGCCGAGGCGCAGCGCCGAGTGGTGGACCGCGCCGGGATTGAGGCCGACCGTGGCATAGAGTTCGAGAACGCCGTCGGCGCGCAGCACATAGGCGGAGCAGACCTCGGCGACCATGTTCTGGGCGATCTGGCGCACGATCGCATCGAGACGCGCCTGCGGCTCCATCGGCTCCGCCATGATCTCGCGGAGACGCTTCAGAAGGACCCTTGGTCCGGCTGCATCCGCCTCACGTAGCACTGCGCGCTCCCTTCATGCGTGACTGCGGGCGGCGGCCGAACCCGGCAGCCGCTGGTTTCAAGGCTAACGGTCGCAGCTACGGCTTGTCGAGGCCGTAGACGCTGTGCAGGGTGCGCACGGCGAGTTCGCAATAGGGACCGTCGATCAGGATCGAGATCTTGATTTCGGATGTGGTGATGGCGCGAATGTTGATGCCCTTGTCGGCAAGCGCCTTGAACGCGGTGGCCGCAACACCGGCATGGCTGCGCATGCCAACGCCGATCACCGACACCTTGGCAAGGCCGGTATCCGACTGGACGGCGTCGTAGCCGATCTCGTCGCGAACCGCGTCGAGCGTGGCAACCGACTTTTCGACGTCGCCGTTCGGAACGGTGAAGGTCATGTCGGTGAACTGGCCGTCCGACGAGACGTTCTGGACGATCATGTCGACATTGATGCCGGCTTCGGCCAGCGGCCCAAAGATCGCCGCCGAGATGCCCGGCCGGTCGCGGACCCGCCGCAGCGAGATCTGGGCTTCGTCGCGCGCATAGGCGATGCCGGTGACGTTTTGCTGTTCCACGATTTCATCCTCGTCGCAAATAAGGGTACCCGGCGGATTGTCGAAATCGTCCATTCCGGGCGCGTCCGGCGCCTCGAAGCTCGACCGCACGAAGGTGCGGACATTGTGCGCCATGGCAAGCTCGACGGAGCGAACCTGCAGCACCTTGGCGCCGAGCGAGGCCATTTCGAGCATCTCTTCAAACGAGATGCGGGCCAGCCGGCGGGCTGCCGGCTCGATGCGCGGATCGGTGGTGTAGACGCCGTCGACATCGGTGTAGATGTCGCAGCGGTCGGCCTTGACGGCGGCGGCGACAGCCACCGCGCTGGTGTCGGAGCCGCCGCGGCCGAGCGTGGCGATCCGGTTGTCTGGACCGATACCCTGGAAGCCGGCGATGACCGCGACCTGGCCGATGCCGAAGCGCTCGATCAGGAGATCGCCGTTGATGTTCTGGATGCGGGCCGCGCCATGCGCGTTGTCGGTCTTGACCGGGATCTGCCAGCCCTGCCAGGAGCGCGCGTCGACGCCCATCGACTGCAGCACGATGGCCAAGAGGCCGGAGGTGACCTGCTCGCCGCTGGCGACGATGGCGTCATATTCGCGGGCATCGTGCATCGGCGAGGCGGCGCGGGTCATCTCAACGAGATGATTGGTCTGTCCGGCCATCGCTGACACCACCACGGCGACCTGGTGGCCGGCGTCGACCTCGCGTTTGACATGCGCGGCGACATTGCGGATGCGGTCAAGGTCGGCGACGGAGGTGCCGCCAAATTTCATTACGATGCGGGCCATTGCGGATGGTCTTGCCAGATGAGCGGTCGTGCCGAGCGTTCTTGTTGTGCCGGGTGGTGACGCCCGGAAGTTGGAGCGGTCAATATCGGATCGTGCGGCGCGCTGCAAGTTTGCGGACCGATCGCCGCAGCGGGGTTGACTTGAGCTGCCGCGAGACCGAGTTGGTAACGAACACGAACGACAGGAACGGGCTATGGCCGAAGGCGCGACGACAATCGATCAGAGCGAGGTCGAACGGTTTTCGCGGATTGCCGCCGAATGGTGGGATCCGACGGGAAAATTCAAACCGCTGCACAAATTCAATCCGGTGCGGCTCGGCTATATCCGCGAGACGCTTCTGGAGCATTTCGGCCGCGACGGGACGGCGGGCAAGCCTTTCGAGGGGCTGCGGCTGCTCGATATCGGCTGCGGCGGCGGGCTGTTGTCGGAGCCGATGGCACGGCTCGGCGCCGAGGTCGTCGGCGCGGACGCATCGGAAACCAATATCGAAGTGGCGAAGATCCACGCCGCGCAGTCGGAGCTTGCCATCGACTACCGGGCGACCACCTCGGAGGCGCTGCAGGAGGCCGGCGAGAGTTTCGATGTCATCCTCAACATGGAAGTGGTGGAACATGTCGCCGATGTCGATCTGTTCATGAAGTCTTGCGCGGCGATGTTGCGGCCGGGCGGCGTGATGTTCATCGCCACCATCAACCGGACGCTGAAGGCCTACGGACTGGCGATCCTCGGCGCGGAATATGTGCTCAGATGGCTGCCGCGCGGTACCCACCAATACGAGAAGCTGGTGCGGCCGGACGAGATCGAGGCCGCGCTCGCCGGCACCGGCGTCGAGACGGTGAAGCGCAGCGGCGTGTTCTTCAATCCGCTGGCCGACGAATGGCGGCTGTCGTCGGACATGGACGTCAACTACATGATGGTGGCGACACGGGCGGAGTAAGGCACGAGACAGCGCCGCCGCGCCCCGTTTCCTGAGACCAGCGTTGTCAAAGAACTGGAAGACGGGCGGTCAAAGCATCGCAACGTCTAGAAAGTAATAGCGATCCTCGGACCGCCCGCTCGGTGTTCTTGCAGCTTCGGTCGGCGGCCCGGAACTCTGTCCGGGAAAACAAGACTGCGCGCGCCGCTTCATGCCGCCCTGCCGTGGGGGTTCATCACCCAGCAATACACCTCTGTATCACCCAGCAGGCACCGTCCCTCTCTCCATCAGCCGGTGTGCACGACAGACTTCCGTGAGAAGGCAATTGCGATTGTAAGAGAGGTTTGGGGGCGGTGGACAAGATTGTTCGAAAAAGCCGGATCTCCGGGATTGCCGATGGATCTGCTCCACCATTTGCCCGCGACGATAGCCGCGTTCGGAGTGGGAAGGCAGTTCATCTCATTAAGTCAGCGCAGAACAACCGCCCAACGGAATCCGCTAATTCATGTCCTCGGGCAGGTCCGGCAGCGGCAGGACGCCGATGCCGTCGTCCAGCAGGTCGGTGACCTCGTCCTTGGTCGCCTGGCCGAAGATGCCGCGCGGGTCGGTCTCGCCATAGTGGATCTTGCGCGCTTCCTCGGCGAACTTCTCGCCGACATCCTCGCCCTGGGCGCGCACCTGACGGGCGAGGTCCTGCAGCTTGGCCAGCACTTCGGCCTGCGCGGTGTTGGTGCTGGCGACAGTCATCGCGTCGCGCTTGCGCGATGTCGAGACATTGGGCGCCATCAGAGTCTTGGAGACATCGCTCGTACCGCAGACAGGGCATTCCAGAAAGCCGCGTTTCTTCTGGCTTTCGTAATCGTCGGCGTTCTTGAACCAGGCTTCGAATTGGTGCCCGTGCGTGCAGCCGAGCGCATATTTGATCATGTCGCTTCTCCTGCCGGATCCCTCATTGTCCGGCAGATACCCTAAACTGACGTATATTCTTCAAATTGGGAATACGGGCGCGTGCGGCGGCGACTTCGCCAAGATCGATCTCGGCGACGATCACGCCCGGCTCATCGTCGGCTTTCTCGGCGATGACGGCGCCTTTCGGGTCGATGACGACCGAATGGCCATAGGTCTCGCGGCCATCTTCATGGATGCCACCCTGCGCCGCCGAGACGACGAATGCGCCGTTTTCGATGGCGCGGGCGCGTTGCAGCACATGCCAGTGGACCATGCCGGTCTGGCGGGTAAAAGCCGCCGGCGCGGTCAGGATTTCGGCGCCGGCCAGCGCCTGGGCCTGGAACAGCGCGGGAAAACGGATGTCGTAGCAGATGGCGACGCCGATCACCGCCGGGCCGCCGGTGACGATCGCGGCGCAATCGCCCGGCTCGTAGATGGCGGATTCGCGCCAGCTCTCGCCATTGTCGAGATCGACATCGAACATGTGGATCTTGTCGTAGGTCAGCCGGCAATGCCCGTCGGGACCGAACAGGAAGGCGCGGTTGGCGACCTTGCCGTCGCCGCGGTCGATCGGCGTGGAGCCGACATGAATCCAGGCGGCATGGCGTCTGGCGGCTTGCGATGCCGCCGCGACCACCGGGTCATCGTCCTCGGCAAAGATCGCTTCGAGCAGCGCCTTTCGATCCTTCTGGATCAGGCCGGTCATCTCGGGCGACTGAATATAGGTCGCGCCCAGCGCCGCCGCCTCATCGACCAGCGCGACAAACGCGTCGCGGTTTGCGGACACGGAGGTTCCCGACCGCATCTGCAGGGCGGCGCATGTCAGCGGGCGCGTCATGTCAAGCCGCCAGGAGCGGGTCCAGCTTGCCGGCGCGGTCGAGCGCATGCAACTCGTCGCATCCACCGACATGCGTGTCGCCGACAAAGATCTGCGGGAAGGTCGAACGGCCATTGGCCCGCTGGATCATCTCGCGGCGGACATCGGGGCTAAACGTCGCATCGCGCTCGACATAGGCTGCGCCCTTGTTGTCGAGCAGGCGTTTCGCCGCAGTGCAAAATCCGCACATCTGGCGGGTGTAGATCGTGATACTGGCCATTTCAGCTCCTTTTCGCGGCCTATATAAACCCGCGAAATCGTGACGCAAAGGCTGTTATGGCAACACAGTTTGGTGAGGCGCGTTCAATCGCTGGTGAAATGCGGCACCACGCGTGAAAAGGTCAACACGTCGACGTGCGCCGCGCCGGCCTTCATGAGCGCCCTTGCTGCTGCCACGATGGTGGCGCCGGTGGTGTAGACGTCATCAATGAGCAGCACGCTGCGTCCGGCGACCTCGATTTCGAAAGCCGCGGGAACAGCGAAGGCGCCGCGGACATTGGCATGGCGTTCGCGCGCCGACAGTCCGACCTGGCGCTGGGTCGCCTTGACGCGGCGCAGCGCCTCAGGCGCGAAGGGCAGGACCGATTGCCGGGCGACGGCGCGCGCGAGTTCGGCAGCCTGGTTGTAGCGGCGCAGAAGAAAGCGCCGGCGGTGCAGCGGCACCGGCACCACGATGTCGGTTTCGGTGCAAAGCGGGCCGGCGGCGCGGACCATCCAGCTGGCCATCCAGGGCGCAAGCTCGGCGTGGTCTGCATATTTCAGCCGGTGAACAAGCTGGCGGGCGACGCCGGCGTGGACGACTGCGGCCCGGGCGCGCCGATAAGGCGGCGGGTTGGCCAGCGCCTCTGCGCTGATCATCGCCTCGCCGAACTCGTGCTGGAAGGGAAGGCCGGTGACGGCACAGAAAGGCGCGTCGATGAAATGCACCTCGCCCCAGCAGTCCGGGCACAGCGTGCCGCGCGCCGCAACATGGGTGCGGCATGCAAGGCAGGTGTCGGGAAAAAGCACCGACGCCAGCAATTGGCTTGCCTTTTGCGGTAGTGTCTGCATGTGAGCCCGTATTCCGCATTCGACGCGCAACAATCGCAAAACGAACCATGACCGTCAAAATCATCATCGACCGGCAGCAGGTCCAGGCCAACCGGCGCAGAGCCGCCGCGGCCGGGGTCGATGGCGCGGATTTCCTTTTGAACGCGATCGCGCAGGACGCGGCGCTGCGGCTGTCGACGGTGGCACGGCAGTTCGAGAACGCGGTGCTGCGGCTGCCCGACAGCGCGCGGGGGCTGACAGTGCCGGATTTCGGCGGCCATGTCGGCCAGCCGGCCACCGAATACGATACAGCCGGCGGCGCGGACGACGAGATGCCGTTCGCCGAACCGGAGAGCCGCGACCTGGTGATCGATCTGCTGACCCTGCACGAGATCAACGACCTGCCGGGCGTTCTGGCGCTGATGCGCCGCTCGCTGAGGCCGGACGGCTTGTTCATGGCCTGCGTGCCGGGCGGCGACACGCTGCATGAGCTGCGCGCCAGCTTGCTCGCCGCCGAGGCGGAACTGAGCGGGGCGGCGCATGCGCGGGTATTGCCGTTCATCGATGTGCAGGACGCCGGCGGGCTGTTGCAGCGGGCGGGCTACGCTTTGCCGGTGGTCGACCGCGAGAGCCTGACAGCGCGCTACGACACGATGTTCCACCTGATGCGCGACCTGCGCGCGATGGGGGCGACCAACACGCTGGTGTCACGCCGCAAGGCGTTTACCGGCCGCGAACTTTTCGTTCGCGCCGCGCAGATCTATGCACGCGATCATGCCGATGCGGACGGGCGGATCCGCGCCACGTTCACTTTTATCTGGATGTCGGGATGGGTACCGCATGCTTCGCAGCAGAAGCCGCTCAAGCCAGGCAGCGCCGTCAAGCGACTCTCGGAAGCGCTCAACGACCGGTCGGAAGACATGAACTGAAGTTCATGCGGCCCGAGTTCACCTGGTCAGTGTTGTCGTGATCTGGCTGTTGTTGTCGGCCCACACGTCGCGGACGGCACCGAGTGCGAAACCCAGACCGGATACGATCACCATCGACAAGACAGAGATGATTATCCCGTATTCAACGGCGGTCGCGCCGCGTGTATCGTACCAAAACTGTTGCCACATTGGACTTCTCCCATGCAGCTTAACCGCTAGGCGCGAAAAGTTAACGCGCTGTTCCGAAGGGGCACGCCAGGAGGCGAGGCGCGAAAATGTTAGCAGATGGGGCTAATCAGCAGTTACCCGATTTCGCGCCATTTGAATGAATGATGCACACTCCGCCGGGATCGGTCTGCAGGATGGAGCGGCGGATCGTGTACTGGTTGCGGCCCTGAACGCCGCGCGCGGTGCCGGTCGCGGTACGGTCGATGCCGCCATAAATGGACGAAGCGGCAAACCGGGTCGAACCGTCGCGGTCGAGCAGCGGCGTGAGGAACAAGGCGACGGCGATGGCCAGCGAACCAAACAGCAGCGTGATCCGCAGCATGCCCCAGCCGGCCTCGCCGATCGCGGTTACCGATTGCGGCCGGATATCCGCCCAGTCGCGTTCGTCATTCATGGCAATCCCCTCCTGAGGGCAATCCAACCGTGAAACCCCGCCGCTGTAAACAAACCGGCGCTTCATTAAACATGGCAGAGTGTAATAAAGGATTGATTAACGACGTTTTTCGCGGCGCGCGTGCTCACAAAAGATCTTACAGCAGATCTTGCAGCACCGGGATCAGCGGGACGTCGGCCGGCGGCATCGGATAGTCGCGCAAGGCGTGGGCGCGGACCCATTTGAGGGCCTGGCCCTCGCGGGCCATCGGAATGCCGCGATACTTGCGGCAGACGAAAAGCGGCATCAGCAAGTGAAAGTCGTCATAGGCGTGGCTGGCGAAGGTCAGCGGCGACAGGCAGGCCGCCTCGGTCTCAATGCCGAGCTCCTCGTGCAGTTCGCGGATCAGCGTTTCTTCCGGCGTTTCGCCGGCTTCGATCTTGCCGCCGGGGAACTCCCACAAGCCGGCCATCGCCTTGCCGGGCGGGCGCTGTGCCAGGAGGATGCGGTTGTCGGCATCGAGCAGCGCGCAGGCGGCAACCAGCACGATTTTGCGCGTGTCGTTTCCGGCCATCGAGACCTACTCGCCCTTCTGCCGGTAGGCGTAGGTGTAGACGGTCTCGAAGCCAAGCCGCTCGTAGAGGTTCACGGCGGCGTGGTTGGCCGTGGCGACCTGCAGCCAGGCGCGCTGCGCGCCCTGGGCGGCCGCCCAGCGCAGGGCCGCGCGGACAATCGACCGGGCATAGCCCTTGCCCTGCCGGTCGGCGCGCACGGCGACGTCGAACAGGCCGGCGAGATCGTTGTCGTGCACGCACAACACGGAGGCCACCGGGCCGTCGGCGTCTTCGATGACGAACAGGCCGCTCGGCGGACGGATGGATTCGACCACCTCGGTCAGCCCGGCCTTGCGCTCGGCATCCTCGTTGCGGATGAAGATCGAGGCGTCGACATAACGGCCGACATCCTTGAGCGGGATCTGATCGATACCGCTGTCGAGATCGAAATCCTGCAGCCGGGCGATCATGACCTGCGTCTCGTCGAAACGGCGCCAGCCATCGGCATCGAAATGGGCGCTGAGCTGCATCGGCGCGAGCGGCGACAGGCGGAACACCAGCGGCCGGTCGTAGGAACCGAAACGCTGGCCGGCGCGCGCGATCCGGGTTTCCATGTCGCGATGGTCGGCGGGATCGAGCGGATTGACGGAGTTGAGGCGCTTGGAGGGATGACTGGCGGTCAGCCGCACCGCCCAGCTTCCGTCATAGTGCACCGACGCGGCCGGCCAGGCACGAAACCCGACCGCTTCGAGACGGCGTACGAGTGCAAGACCCGGCATGGTGTCAGCTCCGGTAGTCGCCATTGATGGCGACATATTCCTTGGTCAGGTCGCAGGTCCAGGCCGTGAAACACCCGTCGCCTAGGCCGATGTCGGCGCGAATATCGATTTCGTCGGCTTTCATGTACTCGCTGGCCTGGGCTTCCGAATAGCCTTCGGCGCGTTCGCCCTCGCTGGCGACCAGGATGTCGCCGAACCAGATGGCCAGGCGGTCGCGATCCGCCGGTTCGCCGGCCTTGCCGACCGCCATGACGACGCGGCCCCAATTGGCGTCCTCGCCGGCGACCGCTGTCTTGACCAGCGGCGAATTGGCGACCGACATGGCAATCCGCTTGGCCGAGGCGTCGGATTCGGCGCCGGTGACGGTGACGCGCACCAGTTTGCGGGCGCCCTCGCCGTCGCGCACGACCATGACGGCGAGTTCACGCAGACAGTCCGCGAAGGCTTCCGCGAAGGCGGCGAGACGCGGATCCTCGGGGTCGGCGATCGCCGGCGCGCCGCGCCCGGCGGCCGCGCCGGTGGCAAAGGCGAGCAGCGTGTCGGAGGTCGAGGTGTCGCTGTCGACCGTGATCGCGTTGAAGGTGGTGCCGACATACCGGTCGAGCAATTGTTGCAGCACACCGGCGGACAAAGGCGCATCGGTGGCGACATAGGCGAGCATCGTCGCCATGTCGGGCGCGATCATGCCGGCGCCCTTGGAAATGCCGTTGACGACGACATCGACGCCGCCGATCGACACCGTTCGGGTGACCATCTTGGCGAAGGTGTCGGTGGTCATGATGGCGCGAGCAGCATCGACCCAGCCGTCGGGCCGCGCGGTCGCCGCCATGTCGAGCAGATGGCGCTCGAAATGCGCCGGATCGAGCGGCTCGCCGATGACGCCGGTCGAGGACAGGAAGATCTCGCTCTCGCCACAGCCGGCGGCCGCCGCAGCGGCCTTCACGGTCACGGCAGTGGTGGCGCGGCCCTTCTTGCCGGTAAATGCATTGGCGTTGCCGGCGTTGACGACCAGCATGCGGGCGCGCCCGCCGGGCAAATGGTCACGGCAGGTTTCCACCGGGGCCGAGGGGCAGCGGGAGCGCGTGAACACGCCGGCAACCGTGGTGCCCGGCTCGAACAGCATGGTCAGGAGATCGGTGCGGTCGGCATATTTGATGCCGGCTTTACGGGTGGCCAAAGTCACGCCGGGCACCGGCGGCATATCGGGCAGCGTCTTCGGCGCGAGAGGAGAAATCGCCTCAGTCATCGTTCTGGCTGCCGTCACCGGGTTTCGGCGATGGTCTTGTCATAGGCGTCCTTCAGCACCGGCTCGGTAATGTCGATCTCGATTTCGGTGCGGGCTTCGCCGAGCAGCGCGAAGTAACGCTCGCGAAGCAGGACCGAACGGATCTGTGCCTCGACATCGGCGAAGGCTGGCGGTTGCACTTGCCGGCGATCCTCAAGCTTGATGACATGCCAGCCGAAGTCGGTGCGCACCGGGGCGCTGGAATAGGCGCCGACATCCAGCGCGAAGGCCGCGGCCTCGAATTCCGGCACCATGCGGCCGCGTGAGAAATATCCGAGATCGCCGCCGCTCGGGCCCGACGGTCCGGTCGACCGGTCTTTCGCAAGTTGCTCGAAATCCGCACCGCCATCCAATTCGGCGATCACGGCCTTGGCGTCATCTTCCGTTTCCAGGAGAATGTGACGGGCGCGCACCTCGTTTTCCGGCGGCGTTGCGGCGACCTCGCGGTCATAGCGGGCGCGTACATCAGCATCGGTGATCTTTTCGACGACCTCCTGGCGGAAGAAGGCATTGTGCAGCGCGCGCTGGCGCAGGAATTCGAGCCGGGCCTTGAAATCATCCGTTTCGGCCATGCCGGCGGCCTCGGCCTTTTCGGCGAGCGTGCGGATATCGATCAACGCGGTCAGGGCGGCGATGCGGCGATCTGCATCCGGAACCTGGCCGAGTTGGTCCTGCAGGTCGGTGAAGGTCATGTCGAGGTCGCGCTCGGTGACCGGCATGCCGGCAACCGTCCCGACGACCGTGGCCGGGTCCGGTGCGTTCTCCTGGGCATGCGTCCGGTCGCTGGCCGCGATGCCGGCAACAACAAGCGCCATCACGCCGAGCAGCGGTTTGCGTATCAATCCGGACGTAACGGAAGCCAGTCGGTATCGCGGCATGGAAAACTCTCTTCGCACTGGAAATCTCGGCTTGCGGTCAAGACGCCGAAGTCACGGAAATGTGCCTATTGGCGGGGGCTTCAGCGCCGTTGACAACATAATGGGCCCCTCTTATCTGTCCTTTGCTATCGCGTCCACCACCATAAGCGCGTAATGCGCGGTGAATTCGCCTTGGACGAAACAAGCGCCCACAAGTTTCTGGCCGCGTCTCCGGATGCGGTCGATTTGCAGAGAGGACCATGTTCATGGTCAGTTTTGGCGGTATAGCCCGCAAGTTCTTCGGTTCTTCCAACGATCGTCGCCTGAAATCCGTGCAGCCGAAGGTTGCGGCGATCAACGCGCTGGAAAGCGAGATCTCAGCGCTGAGCGACGAGGCGCTGAAGGCCAAGACCGAGGAGTTCAAGGCCCAGTACAAGGACGGCAAGTCAATCGACGACCTGCTGGTCCCGGCATTCGCGGTGGCGCGCGAGGCGGCGAAGCGGGCGCTCGGCCTGCGGCCATTCGATGTGCAGCTGATCGGCGGCATGGTGCTTAACGAAGGCGCGATTGCCGAGATGCGCACCGGCGAGGGCAAGACCCTGGTCGCGACCCTGCCGGTCTATCTGAACGCACTGACCGGGCGCGGCGTGCATGTTGTCACGGTCAACGACTATCTCGCCCAGCGCGACGCGGAATGGATGGGCGCGATCTATCGCTTCCTCGGCCTGACGGTCGGCGTCATCGTGCACGGTCTGGACGACGAGCAGCGCAAGGCAGCCTATGACTGCGACGTCACCTACGCGACCAACAACGAACTCGGCTTCGACTATCTGCGCGACAACATGAAGTACGAGCGCGCGCAGATGGTGCAGCGCGAGCATGCCTTCGCGATCGTCGACGAGGTCGACTCCATCCTGATCGACGAGGCGCGCACGCCGCTGATCATCTCCGGCCCGCTGGACGACAAGTCCGAACTTTACGTCACGATCGACAAGTATATCCCGCAGCTTGCGCCGGAAGACTACGAGATCGACGAGAAGCAGCGCACCGCGACCTTTACCGAGGACGGAACCGAGAAGCTGGAAAAACTGCTCGCCGAGGCGGAGTTGCTGAAAAGCGAAAGCCTCTACGACATCGAAAACGTCTCGATCGTCCACCACGTCAACAACGCGCTGAAGGCGCATACGCTGTTCCAGCGCGACAAGGATTACATCGTCAAGAATGGCGAGATCGTCATCATCGACGAGTTTACCGGCCGCCAGATGCCGGGCCGCCGCTACTCGGAAGGTCTGCACCAGGCGCTGGAAGCCAAGGAAGCGGTGACGATCCAGCCGGAGAACCAGACGCTCGCGTCGGTCACCTTCCAGAACTACTTCCGCATGTACGACAAGCTGGCCGGGATGACCGGCACGGCGTCGACCGAGGCAGAGGAGTTCGGCAACATCTATGGTCTCGACGTGGTCGAGATTCCGACCAACCTGCCGATCCAGCGCGCCGACGAGGACGACGAAGTCTACCGGACAACGGAAGAAAAATACGCAGCGGTCATCCTCGACATCATCGCTGCCCAGCGCAAGGGCCAGCCGGTGCTGGTCGGTACGACCTCGATTGAAAAATCGGAAATGCTGGCGAATACGCTCGGCGACACCAAGGGCCTGAAGGCGATCCGCGAGACGGTCAAGGCGCGGCTCGACGCGATCAAGCCGGGCAAGGAGCCCGAACTGCGCGAGTACTACGAGACCGCGATCGGCAGCCTGGATGAAGCGATCGGCGCCGGCGGGATCCGGCACGAGGTGCTGAATGCGCGCCAGCACGAGCGCGAAGCATTCATCGTCGCGCAGGCGGGCGTTCCCGGCGCGGTGACGATTGCCACCAACATGGCCGGACGCGGCACAGACATCAAACTGGGCGGCAATGCCGAAATGCGGATCGCCCAGGAATTGCAGGACATCGAGGAAGGCGAAGAGCGCGATCGCAGAACAGCCGAGATCGAGGCCGATGTGGAGCGGCTGAAGAGCCAGGCGCTGGCCGCCGGCGGGCTCTACGTGCTGGCCACGGAACGCCACGAGAGCCGGCGCATCGACAACCAGTTGCGCGGCCGCTCCGGCCGTCAGGGCGACCCGGGCCGCTCGAAGTTCTTCCTGTCGCTGCAGGACGACCTGATGCGGATCTTCGGGTCGGACCGGATGGATGGCATGCTGCAGCGGCTCGGCCTGAAGGAAGGCGAGGCGATCATCCACCCGTGGATCAACAAGGCGCTGGAAAACGCCCAGAAGAAGGTCGAGGGCCGCAACTTCGACATTCGCAAGAACCTGCTGAAGTTCGACGATGTGATGAATGACCAGCGCAAGGTGGTGTTCGAGCAGCGCAAGGAACTGATGGATGGCGAGGGGCTGTCCGACACCGTGGCCGAAATGCGCCACGAAGTGGTCGAGAGCATCGTCCACCAGCACATCCCCGAAAAAGCCTATGCCGAGCAGTGGGACCTCAAAGGTCTCAAGGAGGCGACGGTGTCGATGCTCAATATCGACGTGCCGGTCGAGGAATGGGCGGCCGAGGAGGGCATTGCCGAGGACGACATCGTCGAGCGCTTGCGCGAAGCCGTCGACAAGGCGGCCGCCGAACGCGCCGAGCGTTTCGGGCCGGAGATCACGACCTATGTCGAGAAGTCCGTCGTCCTGCAGACCCTCGATTCGCTGTGGCGCGAGCATCTGGTCAATCTCGACCATCTGCGTTCGGTGATCGGCTTCCGCGGCTATGCCCAGCGCGACCCTCTGCAGGAGTACAAGTCGGAGAGCTTCGAACTGTTCCAGTCGATGCTCGGCAATCTGCGTCAGGCGGTGACCGCGCAACTGATGCGTGTCGAAATCGTGCGCGAGCAGGCTGACGCACCGCCGCCGGAGCTTCCCGAGATGGAGGCGCAACATGTCGATGCGACGACCGGCGACGACGATTTTGAGGTCTCCGAGGCGCAGTACGGCGCCGCGTTGACAGCAAAACCCAGCACCGGCGAGCGCGATCCGAACGATCCGTCGACCTGGGGCAAGGTTGGCCGCAACGAGGCCTGCCCCTGCGGATCGGGCAAGAAATACAAGCATTGCCACGGTGCGTTCGCCCCGATCGATTGAGCGGGCAGGGCGGTTTCGTCCGGGCGACGGCGTCCGGACCCGGGATGGCCGCAAGCGCCGGCTGGCGGCGGCCGACAATGCTTTCTTCACTCGTAAGGTGTAGTCTGTCCGGCGAATACAAGTCGGGCGATGGGGCTACTTCTTGCTTTCCATGATAATCAAGAAGCTGGAACGACTGTTCCCGCAGCCGCTGGTCCGGCGGTTGCGGCCGCCTCTGCTTGTCGCAGAACAGCTCTGGAACGGGCGCGACGACGGTGCGGTGGCGCGCCGCATGTCGGTGATCGCCTTTTTGATCCGGGTTATCAGCGCCGGGATTGCCTTCGTGTCGCAGGTCGTTCTGGCGCGTTGGACCGGCACATTCGACTACGGCATCTATGTCTTCGTCTGGACCGCGATGATCATCCTGGGAAACCTCTCCTGTTTCGGTTTCCAGACGGCGGTGATCCGCTTCCTGCCGATGTATCGCAAAGAGGGCGCGCTGGATCACCTGCGCGGTATCCTGCTGACCAGCCGCCTTTTCGTGCTGGTTTCGGCGTCGTCGGTGGCGGCGCTGGGCATCGGGATCGTGCTTCTGCTGGGCGAGCGCATCGGGTCCTACTATCTGCTGCCCTTCGTGCTGGGCTTCACCTGCCTGCCGATGCTGGCGCTTGGCGACGTGCTTGATGGAACTGCACGGGCCAACTCCTGGCCGGTGCGGGCGCTGACGCCGACCTATATCGTGCGCCCGACGCTGGTTCTGCTCTATCTCGGGATACTGCATCTTGCCGGCTTCGAGCCGAGCGCGGTGACGGCCGTTATCGCGGCGGTGCTGTCGACCTACACGACGACGCTCGGACAACTGGTCCTGCTGACCAGACGGCTGGACAGTGTTTACGAACCGGGCGCCCGTCGCACCGACATGTCGGCCTGGGTCAAGGTCGCACTGCCGATCTTCCTGGTGGAGGGCATTTTCTTCCTGCAGACCAATGCCGACGTGCTGATGGTCGGCCTCTACATGTCGCCGGACCGGGTCGCCATCTATTTCGCGACGGTCAAGACGCTGGCGCTGGTGCATTTTGTGTTCTTTGCGGTCAAGGCCGGCGTGGCCCAGGAATTCGCGGCGCGCACCGGCGTGGACGACCGGGATGCGCTACGCGCATTCGCGCGCCGCAGCGTCGGCTGGACATTCTGGCCGTCGCTGTTGATGGGCGCCATCGTGCTGGTGCTGGGCAAGCCGCTGCTGTCGATGTTCGGCCCGGAATTCGTGTCCGGCTATCCCTATCTCTTCGTGCTGGTGGCCGGCGTCATCCTGCGCGCCAGCGTGGGGCCGGCCGAAAGCCTGTTGAACATGACCGGCAACCAGAACGCCTGCGCCGTGATTTTCGGTGCGATCCTGGCGATCAACATCGCCTTGAACATGATGCTGATTCCGGCTTATGGCTTGATGGGCGCGGCAATCGCCACGGCGGCCGCCACGCTGGTCGAGGCGCTGTTGCTGGTCGTCGTCGTGTATCGGCGGATCGGCCTTGTCATGTTGGTATTCGCGCCTGCAATCGAAACGGAGGTACGGCCGTGAGCGCCGATCCGGTGATAGAACGCGTGGTGCAGCAGGCGGGCTCGTTCATGTTGTCGGGTATCGCCGACGCTCCGCCGCACGAGGCCGAGCCGGAAATCAGCCGGCTTTCGGATGGCGAGCGCCGATTTACCGTGCACTCCGCCGAGAGCGGCTTCGACATCCTCGACGACATCGACCGGGTGACCGACTTCGCCCTGGAACCCAATATTTTCTTTGCGCCCCGCTTCCTTGTGCCGGCGATGACACGGCTGGACGAACGCCAGGTTCGGCTGATGCTGGTGCAGGATGGCGCGCGCGATGCGCCGCAGACCCGCTTCCTGATGCCATTTTCCATCGAGAAGCCGGGCTTTGCGGTCGGTCCCGACATCATTCGCGGCTGGGCCAACCCTTTCGGCCCTTACGGTATTCCGCTCGTGGAACGGCGCGAAACGGCGCGCATCCTGGAAGACGTGGTCGCCACACTGGGCGATCGGGACGTGCAGCTTCCGAAGATCATGGTGCTGCCGGATGTGTGGACCGGCAGTCCGGCGGTCGCCGCCTTGCGCGGCGTTGCGATCGGCCGTGGACTTGCGGTCCATACGACCGACACCGTGCAGCGCCCGTTCCTGAAGAGCGAGTTGGACAGCGTCGACTATCTGCAGGCGAGCATCAGGGGCCACAGCCGGCGCAATTTCGGGCGGTTGCGCCGACAACTGGAAGAGATGGGAACGCTCGAATATGACATCGCCCGCAGCCCACAGGAGATCCGCGTGGCGATGGAGGAGTTCCTGCTCCTGGAGAACTCGGGATGGAAAGGCCGGCAGCGGACATCGCTGATGGCCGACCGCCTGCGCGCCGCATTCGCCCGCGAGGCGGTCAACAATCTCGCCGAACGCGACCTGTGCCGCATTCACAGCTTCAAGCTGGACGGGCAGGTGTTCGCGTCGCTGATCGTCTTCGTGCAGTCCGGGCATGCCTGGACCTGGAAGACGACCTATGACGAGAAACTCGCGCAGTATTCGCCGGGAACGCTGCTGATCCTGCGGGTGACGGAGTCGCATCTCGACGATCCGAACATTTTGGTAACCGACAGCTGCGCGGTCGAAGATCATCCGGTGATGTCGCGGCTGTGGATGGAAAGACGCGAGTTCGCGACGCTGGTCATCGGTCTGCGCCCTGAACTGGACCGGGAGGCGCGGCAGGTCGTGTCGCAGCTCAATCTCTACCGGTCGACACGGGCGGCGGCGAAAACGGTGCGGGATCGCGTCAAAAACCTGATCGGCAAGCGTTAGCGCCAGGCGTTCTATTCGCCGCGCGGTTCGGCGGCAGCCCGGTCGCGGAAAAGCCGCCGGATCACCTTGCCGGTGGTCGTCAGCGGCATCTCCGACACGAATTCGATCTCGCGCGGATACTCGTGCGCGGACAGGCGCGTCTTCACATAGTCGCGGATGTCGCCCTTCAGTTCGGCCGACGGCGCAATACCCTCGCGCAGCACCACATAGGCCTTGACGATCTGCGTGCGCACGGGGTCCGGTTTGCCGACGACGGCGGCCAGCGCGACATCGGGATGGCCGACCAGGCAATCCTCGATCTCGACCGGGCCAATGCGGTAGCCGCCGGACGTGATCACGTCATCGTCGCGGCCGACGAAGTGAAAGTAGCCATCCGCGTCGCGGTAACCCTGGTCGCCGGTGGTCATCCAGTCGCCGACAAACTTGTCGGCGGTTGCTTCCGGGTTGTTCCAGTACTCCAGAAACATCACTGGATCGGGCCTGCGGACGGCGACCTGGCCGAGTTCGCCGTCGGCGAGGACGTCGCCATTTTCGCCGATGATCGCGACCTCGTGTCCGGCGACCGGCTTGCCCATCGATCCCTCGCGCAGCACGCCGAGCGCATTGCAGGCGGACAGGACGAGGTTGCATTCGGTCTGGCCGTAGAACTCGTTGATGTCGATGCCGAGCGCGTTGCGGCACCACTGCAGCGTCTCGCGCCCCAGCGCCTCGCCGCCGGAACCGATGGTGCGCAGTTGCAACGGAAAACGGGCGACATCCTGCACGGTCGCCAGCATCCGCAGCGCGGTCGGCGGCATGAAGACATTGCGCACGCCAGCCCGCGCCATCACTTCGAACGCCCACTCCGGTTCGAACCGCGGCGCGCGTGCAGCGACGACCGGCACGCGGAAGTAAAGCCCCGGCAGCAGCACGTTGAGCAATCCGCCCGCCCAGGCCCAATCGGCCGGTGTCCACAACACATCACCCGGCTGCGGCAGGAATTCGTGGTGCGTCTCGACGCCCGGAAGATGTCCGAGCAGGACGCGGTGGCCGTGCAAGGCTCCCTTTGGATGCCCGGTCGTGCCCGATGTGAAGATCATTAGCGCGGGATCGTCAGGCCCGGTATCGGCCGGGATGAAGCCATCGGCGGGTTCGTTCGCAAGCGCGGAGAAGGCGACGGTTGCGTTGCCGCCATCGGTGGAAATGACGGTTTCGAGCGTCTCAAGTTCGTCGCGGATTTCGGCGATCTTCGTCAATCCGGAAGCGTTGCAGAACAGCGCCCTGGCGCCCGAAAACCCGACCCGGTAGGCGATGGCCTGCGGGCCGAACTGCATAGCGAGCGGCACGGCGATGGCGCCGAGCTTGTAGATCGCCATATGCGCGATCACCGTCTCAAAACTCTGCGGCAGGAGGATCGCGACGCGGTCGCCGCGTTGGAGCCCGAGGCGGGACAGGCCGGCGGCAAGGTTGTCGGAGCGCGCCGACAACTCGCCGAATGTCAGCGTGAGCGGCGTCTCGGCCGACCAATCGACGATGGCCGGTGCGGCTGCATCGGTTCGCGCCGGTTCGTCGGCGCAGGCCACGCCGATATTGAACCGGTCCGGTATCTGCCAGCGGAAACGCCGGGTCAGGTCTTCATGGGATTGCGGGTCGGCGGGCAGCATGTTCGGAAGTTGCGCCGTTGTCCTTTTGCAGTCCGCCTCGAAAAGGCGGTGGTGCCCCTGGCCCGACTCGAACGGGCACTCCTTGCGGAACTCGATTTTGAGTCGAGCGCGTCTACCAATTCCGCCACAGGGGCCAACGCGAGATTTCGCTTTCGAGCAATATGTGCGGTGCCCGGCGGCGTCAAGGCGGATTGACCGCACTCGGCAACAGTCTATCCGAATTAGTTCATGATTGATTGGCGATTCCCGGCTAAAGGGTAGTCGGAAGCAACCGGGCGATGGAACCGTGACCGAAAACGACGATCTCGACACTTCCCAAGCGCATCCACGCGGCGCGATCGCCAAGATCGAACATATCCTGCTGGCCGCAAAGAGTGACGATGACGGCCAGATCGGCCTCGGCGAACTCAGCGACGCCATGGAGGAGCGGGCTTTCGGGCTCCTGATGCTGATCCTGGCACTGCCCTGCTGCCTGCCTTTCGTCTATCTGTTGCCGCAGATCGTGGCGCTGCCGATGGCGGTTCTTGCCTGGCAGATGGCGCAGGGCCGCCGCGCGCCGTGGCTTCCCGGATTTCTGCGCCAGCGGCGCATGCCGGTCGCCGGCCTGCTCGATGTGGTGCGGCGTACCAAGCGTTATGCCGGATGGCTGGAGCAGTTGGCGCATCCGCGTCTGGCTGGCTTGACCGACCACGGCGGCATGCGCGTGATCGGGATATTGATGGTGGTTCCCTGCCTGTCGATCCTGTTGCCGCTGCCGCTGACCAATACGGTGCCGGGCATCGGCGTGGCGGTCGCCTCGGCCGGCGTGATCGAACGCGACGGGGTGTTCGTGATCCTGGGTTTGCTGATCGGGCTGGCCTGGGTGCTGCTGCTGCTCGTCGGCGGCCCGGCGCTGCTGTATTTCCTGATCGACTGGGTACGGGGCGGCGCGGCGGCGTGAGTGCCCCAAAAGTTAATTTGCCGAAGCGTTTCAACTGCGCTACGGCAAAGCCGCTTCAACCTGATGCCGGATCCTGACATGTCGCCCGAAACCGCCCGTTCCCCGCATTTCGCAACGGCCATGCTGCTCGCATTCGCCATGGCGGTCGTGGTCGGCACGGCGCTCGGCTTCGAGCATATCGGCGGCTACATTCCCTGCAAGCTGTGCCTCGGGCAGCGGCTGCCCTACTACATCGGGGTTCCGGTCGCGCTGGTCACCGGCTTGGCGGCGATGGCAAGCGCGCCGCGCTTCGTCACCCGCGCCGGTCTTGCCATGATCGCCGGGCTGATGACCTGGAGCATCTATCTCGCCGTGTTTCATTCGGGCGTGGAATGGGGCTGGTGGCCCGGCCCGGCCGACTGCGCGGTGGTTCCGGATACCGGGGGCAGCAGCAACGCCAGCGATCTGCTGAATGCGCTCAGCGAGACGGTGCCGCCATCCTGCGGCGAAGCGGTGTTCCGTTTCCTCGGCCTGTCCTTTGCGGGATGGAACGCGATCGCCAGCGTGGCGCTGGCGGCCCTGGCATGGGCCTCGGTGTTTGCCGCTGGCCGCCGAGCCTAGTCATCCCAGGCAACAAAAAAACCGAAGGCCCGATCAAGGCTCCAGTTCAACATCCCAATAGAGATAATCCATCCAGCTCTCATGGAGATAGTTGGGCGGAAAACTTCGACCATTGTTGTGCAGGTCATGGACCGTGGGATGGAACGGCATCTGGCGCGGCCGCATACCCGCGTCCCTCGGCATCTTGCCGCCCTTCTTCAGATTGCAAGGCGAGCAGGCCGTGACAATGTTTTCCCACGTTGTCTGGCCGCCAAAACGGCGCGGTACGAGATGGTCGAAGGTCAGGTCTTCCGTCGTTCCGCAATACTGGCATTCGAACTTGTCGCGCAGGAACACGTTGAAGCGGGTGAAGGCCGGGTAGGTGGCGGGTTTGACGTAGCTTTTCAGGCAAACCACGCTCGGTACGCGCATCGCGAAGGACGGCGAAGACACTTCGTGCTCGTACTCCGCGACGATATTGACGCGGTCGAGAAACACCGCCTTGATCGCGTCCTGCCACGACCAAAGCGACAACGGGTAATAGCTCAGCGGACGGTAGTCCGCATTCAGGACAAGCGCCGGAAGACCCTCCGGCGAAACCGCAATCGTCAAGGCTCACCTCTTCGCATCACGATCGTTCGGTGCCTTATACTAAGCGCGATGTGACATGCTTGTGAAGCGCTTGCCGGTTCCGTTGGGTGATCGTAAAAAAGTTTATATTACAGTGCTTTGCGGGCAAAGAAACTAGACAGGAAGCACGTCGCGGTTGCGCCGCTGCGCATAAAACGCCCAAAAAAGCCGCGCCGCAACGCTCCGCCAGGGCGTCCATGATTCGGCGATGACGCGCAGTTCGGCGATCTCCGGCCGGGCGGCGAGGCCGAACGCATCGGCGACAGCGGCGCGCAGCGCCACATCGCCGGCGGGGAAGATGTCAGGATGCCCGGCGGCAAACAGCAGATAAGTCTCGGCGGTCCAGGGGCCGATGCCCTTGATCGCGGTCATGCGTTCGATCGCCTGTTGCGGCTCGATATCGCATAGGCGAACAAGATCAAGCCTGCCGGCCAGCACGGCTTCGCTGATGGCGATTAGTGCGGCCTGCTTGGGGCGCGACAGCCCGGCCTCGCGCCACGCCGCTTCGCCACCATCGAGAAACCCGCGTGGCTCAAGCGGATCGACAAGCGCTGTCAGCCGCTCCCAGATCGCCGCGGCGCTCGCCTTGGAGACCTGCTGGGAAACGACGACGGAGGCGAGGCTGGCAAAGCCGGCCTCCGAGCGGCGCAGCGGTATGTCTGGGACCGCATCGATCACCGGCGCCAGGCGCGGATCGGCGGTGGCGAGCCCGTCGAGACCGGCGGCGATATCGGCTGCGGTGTTGATCGGTTGCATCGGCGTTCCCGGATTTCTACCTTGGTCGCAAACCAGCGCGACAGTTGTCCATGACCCCACCCGTTTTTCGTTTTGCGCCGAGCCCCAATGGCGCGCTGCATCTCGGCCATGCCTATTCGGCGATCCTGAATTTCGAGATGGCGCGCGAAACCGGCGGCACCTTGCTGTTGCGCATGGAGGATATCGACACGGCGCGCTGCACGCCAGAACTGGAGCGCGAGATAGTCGAGGACCTGCGCTGGCTCGGGATCGAATGGAGCGGACCCATCCGGCGCCAGTCGGAGCAATTTGCCGTCTATCGCGCGGCGCTGGAGGTTATGGAAGACGAGGGGCTGGTCTACCGGTCCTATCTCAGCCGGTCGGAGATCCGCCAGATCGTGGAGGAACACGAGGCGCGGGGCTTGCCATGGCCGCGTGATCCCGACGGGGCGCCAGTCTATCCCGGCCAGCGCCACGAGGCCGATGGCGACGACGCGCCCTATGCATTGCGCCTCGATATGCGCCAGGCGCTCGAACGGATCGGCGCGCCGTTGTCATGGAACGAGGAGGGGGCGGATGAAACCGGCGCGCAAGGGACGGTCGAGGCCGATCCGCTGGCCTGGGGCGATGTGGTGCTGGCGCGCCGCGACACGCCGACCAGCTACAATCTGTCTGTCGTGCTGGACGACGACCGCCAGGGCGTGACCCATGTGGTGCGCGGGCGCGATCTGTTCCACGCCACCTCTGTTCACGTGGTGCTGCAGGAACTGCTGGGCCTGACGCGGCCGACCTATGTGCATCATGACCTCGTGCTGGGCGACGACGGGCGCAAACTCTCCAAGAGCAATCGCGATACCAGCCTGGCCGCACTCCGGGCCGCCGGCGCGACGCCGGGCGACATTCGCCGGATGATCGGATTGCCGGTTTCGCCGTCCGGAGATATGCGGCCGGGTCAGTAGCCGAGCCGGCTGGCGACAGCCTTGAGTGTCGCCAGAAGCGCGAGTGCGCAGAACCCGCCGGTGATGGCGGTGACGGCCTGCCCGGTCGGATCGCGAAGCGGGATGCGCAGAACCTCCATCAGGTAGGTTGCGAGAAACCCTCCCGTCAGCAGGATCACCATGTTGGGAATGGTTCCGAACCCGTCCGGCCCCATGACGCCATGCATCGCCGACGCGATAAAATAGGCGGCGGCCGTGATGAACAGGCCGATGATCACGAGGGTGAATGCGTCAATGCCAGCTATCATGGCTGCCTCCGCTCGACACTGAGTAGAATTGACAAATCGTTAATATGGCACGCGCGGTTGCGGCGGATTTAACAGCGTCGCTAAAGTTTTAGCGAAACAGGCAATTTTTTCGGAGTGTGTGCTGATGGGCAAAGATCAGCGCTTCGCTTCGGCGACCAGTTGGCGCGCCTCGCGATAGCGGATGATCGCGGCGTTGATTTCGGCACCAAGAATGAAGATGGCGGCGACGATGTACAAAAACACCAGCGCGATCATGATCGACGCCAGGCCGGCATAGGTGGTGACGTAGCTGGCGAAGCTCTCCAGATAGCGGGCGAACAGGCCAGCGCCGAGAAACCAGGCGGCGATGGTCAGGCCGATGCCGGGCGTCAAGGACGCGAAGCTGCGCTTGCCGGCGGGTAGCCATTTGTGGGCGACGAACAGGCCGGCGACCAGGACCACCAGCGCGATGGCATAACGGGCGAAACCGATCGAAAACGAGAAGTTGTCCAGCCAGGGTATCCATTGCTGGGTAATGCGAAGGGCGAGCGGCGCGAGAATGAGCAGGAAGCTGATCGCCATGAAACCGAAGGTCGCGATGATGACGAAGCCGAGGCTTTGCAGGCGGATCATCCAGAACGGCCGTGACTCGTCGACGCGGTAGGCTCGGTTGAGCGCGACGCGCAGCGCCTCGATGCCGTTGGAGGCAAAAAACGCCGCGGCAAGGACGGAGATCGTCAACAGGCCGCCACGCTGCACGGTCAGAACGTTCTCGACTTCGCGCGCAATCGGCGCGGCAATGCGCTCCGGCCAGGTGTCGAAGACGAGGTGGATCGCCGTCTCGGCAAAGCGGTCAGCGCCCAGGAAACCGGCAAGCGTGGTCGCGAAGATCAGGAAGGGAAAGATCGCCAGCAACGCGGCAAGCGCGACATGGCTGGCCAGCGCCCATCCGTCGGTGTCGTTGAAATGCCCGAAGGCATCGTATGTGATACGCCGCAGCGCAACCAGTCGTCTCAGCATTGATTCGCCAAACAGCTTGCCTTGCACGGTCGAATAGGGGCAAGCGCTCCTGTAGCAAACGTCTAAACGGAAACCCCATGCAAGATAAACCGTCGATCCTCGTCACCGGCTGCTCATCGGGGATAGGCAGGTACTGTGCCGGCCGGTTGCGCGAAGACGGATTTCGCGTCTTTGCGACCGCGCGCAAGGATGCCGATCTCGCCGCACTGCGCAGCGATGGTTTCGAGGCGCATTATCTCGATTACCGCGAATCGGACTCTGTTTGCGCGGCGTTTGACGCGGTCGTGGAAGCCACCGGCGGACGGCTCGATGCGCTTTACAACAATGGTGCCTACAGCCAGGCCGGGGCAGTCGAAGACCTGCCGACCGATGCGCTGCGCGAGCAGTTCGAGGCCAATCTGTTCGGTTGGCACGAGTTGGCGCGCCTGGCGGTGCCGGTGATGCGGGCGCAGGGGGGCGGGCGCATCGTTCACGCCTCGTCGGTGCTCGGGCTGGTGCCGGCGCCGCTGCGCGGCGCCTACGTGGCGTCGAAATTTGCGCTTGAAGGGCTGGTCGCCTCGCAGCGCATGGAGCTTTACGGCAGCGGCGTTGACGTTTCGCTCCTGGAGATCGGTCCCGTGCCGTCGAAGATTGCGCTCAACGCGATCCCCTATGTGCATAAATACATCGACGTGGACGGCAGCGTGCATGCCGCGCTCTACCGCCGGCGGCTCGCGCAACTGGAGGCGGGAGGTACGGCGGACGATGGCGGCCGCGCGCTGGAACAGGTCTACAGCGCCCTCAACCGGGCGTTGACCGCACGGAATCCGAAGACGCACTACCTGGTCACGCCGAACACGCGCATCGCGGCTTTCGGCAAATGGTTGTTGCCGGCCGATTTGTTCTATCGACTTGTCGCGAAGCGGACATAGGTGTTACCCGAACCCGGATCGAAGGAGACGGCATGTCAGGTGGATTCTTTTTTCTCGCGTTGATCGCGATGGCGGCGGTCGCGGCAGTGCTGCTGGTCGGACTGCGCAACACGATGCGCGGCGGCAGCGGCAATTTTTCGAACAAGATGATGCAGCTTCGCGTCTTGCTGCAATTCGTTGCGGTCGTGATCATCGTGATCGGCATCATGGTGGCGCGGTCGGGTAGCGCAGGGTAAAGTGACGACATGGTTGTTCTGAACAAGATCTACACAAAGACCGGCGATGACGGGACGACCGCGCTTGGTACAGGCGAGCGCCGCCTGAAATACGATCTTCGCGTCGAGGCCTATGGCACCGTCGATGAAGCCAATGCGTGTATCGGCATCGCGCGCGTGCAGCTTTCGGCGGACAATGGCGACATCGATGCCATGCTGTCGCGCATCCAGAACGACCTGTTCGACCTCGGCGCCGATCTGGCGACGCCGGACACCGGCGTGAAACTGGAATACGAACCGCTGCGCATCGTGCATGCGCAAGTGGAACGCATCGAGGGCGATATCGACACGCTGAATGCGCGGCTTTCGCCGCTGCGTTCGTTTATCCTGCCCGGAGGCTCGCCGGCCGCGGCGGCGCTGCATCTGGCGCGCACGGTGGCGCGCCGCGCCGAACGCGCCATGGTCGAACTTGGCGAGCGGCCGGGCGAGCATGTCAACGCGGAAGGTATCAAATACATGAACCGGGTGTCGGACTTCCTGTTTGTTGCCGCGCGCGCAGTCAACGACAATGGTGCCGACGACGTGTTGTGGGTGCCCGGCGAAAATCGCTAGTCAACGTGGCGGCGGCGGATTGAAGGCGCAAATACCCGATGTTCATTCCGCTGCACGACGCCAACACGCTCAAGCATATCGCGCTGCAGTATGTGACGCTTGGGCTGATCGCGGCGAATGTACTCGTCTACGCGCTGGTGAATTTCGACTTGGTTGCCGGCACCTATGAGGCGGCGGTTTATTCGTTCGGCTACATTCCCGCCGTGTTCAACGACTTCGCCGAACTGCCGCCGGACCGGCTGGTGATCCCGGAAGAGCTGTCGCTTCTGTCCTATTCCTTCTTGCATGCCGACCTGTTGCATCTTGCCGGCAACATGGCGTTCCTGTGGGTGTTCGGAGACAATGTGGAGGACGCGCTCGGCCATTTACGCTTCGTGCTGTTTTTTGCGCTGTGCTCGGTTGCGGGCGCACTGGCGCATGGGTTGGTCGATCCCATCTCCACCGCGCCGCTGATCGGCGCGTCGGGCGCGGTTTCGGGTGTGCTTGGCGCCTATCTCATCCTGCATCCCCGGGTCATGGTCTGGGTGCTGGCCTTCGGGCGAATTCCCCTCCGGCTACCGGCGGCGATCCCGCTTGCGCTGTGGATACTCTACCAGTTTGCGGCGATCGTGCTTTTGGCGGACGAGAACGTGTCCTGGGCAGCCCATGCAGGCGGCGCGCTCGCCGGAATGCTGCTGGTGGTGGTAATGCGCCGCAGGGGCGTGCCGCTGCTGGATCGGGAAATTGTCACGCCGGACGCGGTCCGGACAGTGCGCGCCACAGCCGATGCCGAGCCCCCGGAAGGCCAGCGCCGCCGGTGGGGCAGAATGGACTAATCGGCGACAACAATATTGACGTTCACGTAAACGTAAAATAAAGAACCGTCGATTGCGCGCCCCTCTGTTCGCTTCGGGACTTGTGTCGGAACCCGGAAAACGGCATTGACGCGCGACGAGAGATGTCGACTTTGCGCAAGCGGCCGGTCCGCCGGTTGACTATCAGTCGACGGAAATCATGGGAGTTACTCGCAATGAAGGTATTGGTGCCGGTCAAGCGTGTTGTAGACTACAACGTGAAGATCCGGGTTAAGGGCGACGGTTCGGGCGTTGAGCTCGCGAATGTCAAGATGAGCATGAACCCGTTCGACGAGATCGCAGTCGAAGAGGCGATCCGGCTGAAAGAAGCCGGTGTGGCCACCGAGATCGTTGCCGTGTCGATCGGACCGGCGCAGGCGGCCGAGACGATCCGCACCGCGCTTGCAATGGGCGCCGACCGCGGCATCCTGGTCAAGCATGACGATCTGGTCGAGCCGCTCGCCGTCGCCAAGATCCTGAAAGGGATCGTCGACGAAGAGCAGCCGGGCCTGGTGATCCTCGGCAAGCAGGCGATCGACGATGACGCCAACCAGACCGGACAGATGCTTTCGGCGCTGCTTGGCTGGAGCCAGGGCACATTCGCTTCGGAGATCGAGATTGCCGGCGACATCGCCAAGGTGACCCGCGAAGTCGATGGCGGCCTGCAGACGGTCGACATCAAGATGCCGGCGATCGTGACCACGGACCTGCGCCTCAACGAGCCGCGCTACGCGTCGCTGCCAAACATCATGAAGGCCAAGAAGAAGCCGCTCGACGAAAAGTCGGCTGCCGATTACGGCGTCGACATGAGTCCGCGCCTGCAGGTGCTGAAGACCGAAGAGCCGGAAGGCCGCAAGGCCGGCGTCAAGGTCGCCGATGTTGGCGAACTGGTCGACAAGCTGAAAAACGAAGCCGGCGTGCTCTGAGCGGGGAAGGAACAGGATCATGGCAGTTCTACTGATAGCCGAACACGACAATGCGAGCCTGTCCGACCAGACGGCAAAAGCGCTGGCCGCAGCGGCCCAGATCGGCGGCGATGTTCACGTGCTGGTTGCCGGTCAGGGTGCCAGCGGCGTTGCCGACGAGGCGGCGAAGCTCGACGGGGTGAGCAAGGTATTGCTGGCCGACGACGCGGCACTCGTCGAGCGTTTGGCCGAGCCAATGGCGGCGCTGATTGTTTCGCTGGCCGATGGCTACGACACGCTGGTCGCGCCGGCAACGACGAGCGGCAAGAACATCATGCCGCGCGTTGCCGCGCTGCTTGATGTGATGCAGGTCTCCGACATCATCGAGGTGGTGTCCGCTGACACGTTCAAGCGCCCGATCTATGCCGGCAACGCGATCCAAACCGTGCAGGCAACCGACGCCAAGAAGGTGATTACCGTGCGCACCGCCGGTTTTCAGGCGGTCGGCGCGGGCGGTTCGGCAGCGGTCGAAGCCGTCGCCGCAGCTGCCGATCCGGGGCTTTCGAGCTTTGTCGAGAACAAGCTTTCGGAAAGCGACCGTCCGGAACTGACCTCGGCCAAGATCATCATCTCGGGCGGTCGGGCACTGGGTTCGAGCGAGAAGTTCGAGGAGGTCATCCTTCCCGTTGCCGACAAGCTCGGCGCGGCAGTCGGTGCGTCGCGCGCCGCCGTCGATGCGGGCTATGCGCCGAACGACTGGCAGGTGGGCCAGACCGGCAAGGTCGTCGCGCCGGAGCTCTATATCGCCTGCGGCATCTCGGGTGCGATCCAGCATCTGGCGGGCATGAAGGACTCCAAGGTGATCGTCGCGATCAACAAGGACGAGGACGCACCGATCTTCCAGGTGGCCGATTATGGCCTCGTCGGCGACCTGTTCGACGTGCTGCCGAAGTTGCAGGACGCGCTCTAAGCCGCCAGCTTCGGAAGTTTCAATCTTGGAGCCCGTCGCGGGAAACCGCGGCGGGCTTTTGTTGTTGCGGTATGCGGAGAACTGGCGGGGCCGGTGCTAACGCGTTAATCTCGCCCGACATTGCGGAAATCCGGGAAAGGGCGACGGATGAGGGTGGTCTTGCGTTTCGTCTTTCTGTTGTTTCGCTGGCTCTGCTACGCCGCACTCGCCTATGTCGTTGCCGGTTTCGGCTCGCTGATCCTGCTTTCACTGATGGATGTCTGCCCAAGGTTGGATACGGGCGCCATCGAGTGCGTGAGCGAAACCTATACGTCGATCGCGAAATTCGGCATGGGGGCTGCGCTTATCTCGGTGTTTACCGGATTGCCGCTGCTGCTGGCGCTGCTTGGCCTGTTCTTTCTGCTGCGATGGCTCGTCAAAACCCTGAGCAAGTCGGGCTGAAAGGTACTGGAGTGTGTCCCGGTCAGGTTTGTTCGCCCGAACTCGGTTTTTTGCGCGGTGAGCGGGACCCGTGACTTCACGCGATAGTGCGCCAGTTTAAACGGATGTCCCGCAAAGTCCGGCCGGTCGATGACTGGAAAGGGGCGCTGCAACCGATCCACGGGAGGGGTGGAGAATGTCGATAACCGGTTCGGTCGATCAGCAGAGCCTCGGCGCGGAATCCTATCAACCCTTCTGTCCCCGCACCCGGCGCCGATATGTCCTGTGGTCGGCAATCCTCGCGTCAAGCATGGGGTTCATCGACGGCAGTGTCGTATCGATCGCGATTCCCGCGATTCGCAGCGATCTTGGCGCAACGCTTCCCCAAGCGCTGTGGATTTCAAACAGCTACATGCTGTTCCTTTCTTCACTTATCCTGATTGGCGGTGCCGTGGGCGACAGCTTCGGCCTGCGGCGCGTCTTTATTTTTGGCATTGCAGTTTTCGTGATCTCCTCGATGGCTTGCGCCATCGCACCCAATCCCGAAACGCTGATCGTGGCGCGCGGCGTCCAGGGTATTGGCGCGGCAGTCATGGTGCCGGGCAGTCTGGCGATCATTGCCAAGGCTTATCCGGCTGAGGAACGCGGCAAGGCAATCGGGATCTGGGCAGCCGCATCGGCATTCACGACGACGGTCGGGCCGATCATCGGCGGTGTCTTGCTTTCGGCCGCCGGCGATCCGGGCTGGCGGATGATCTTTGCCATCAATCTCCCGGTCGGATGCGCTGCCTTGTTCATGCTCTGGCGTTTGGTGCCACCCGATTCCGCCGCAGGTGCAAGGAGGATCGACATGCTTGGCGGGTCGTTGATCACGCTGGCACTCTTCCTGTTGGCCTATGGCATGACGGGGAGCGGCGGCGAGGGCAGCATCCCGGCCACCGGACAACTGATCGGATTCATCGGGGCGGGAGCCGCTGTCCTGGCCATCTTCATTGTGACCCAGGCGAGGATCGCTTCACCGATGGTCCCGCTCAGGCTGTTTTCGATCACTGCTTTCTCGGGCGCGAACGTGCTTACTTTCTTCCTCTATTTCGGACTGTCGGCGGTGCTGTTCTATCTGCCGATGACCCTGATAAACGGCTGGGGACGGAGCCCGACGGAGGCGGCGATGGTGTTCGTGCCCTTTGGTGCGGCAATTGCCCTGCTGTCCGGCTGGGGCGGGGCGCTTGCCGACCGCCTCGGGCCTGCGCCCCTGATCGCGGCCGGGTCGATGATCGTGGCGATAGCGTTTGGTGGCCTGGCGGTGCTCGCGCAGTATCAGAACCTATGGTTTCACGTGTTTCCGCTCATGGCGCTTGGCGGTGTCGGAATGAGCCTTGTCGTGTCGCCGCTTTCAACGGCCGTCATGACGGCTGTTTCCGATAATGACACCGGGACAGCTTCGGGGATCAACAATGCGATCTCCCGCGTCGCGGGGTTGATCGCGGTTGCCATGATGGGGCTTCTGGCGAGCGCGGTGTTCGATCGGGCGATCGAGAACACCGCCGCCGCGGGTTCCCTGGGCGATCTGACCTTCGGCGCCGAGTTTACAGGCCCGGACAGCCTATTGGCAGTCTTCGAACAGGCGACGAACAGCGCGTTCTCGACTGTTGCGGGAATCGTCGCTGTCCTGTCGTTGGTTTCCGGGGCGGTCGCCTGGATCACGTTGCGCCACGGTTCGGCGCGGGACCAAAACGCGCCCTAGCCGGCGACCTGCGCGACGACGGTTCCGTCGTCTTCGAGGCTCTTGCCGAGCAGGGCGTTGATCCGGTCGCGCTCGCGCGCAAAGGCCTTCAGCTCCTCGCCTTCAAGCACCCGGCCCTTGGGCAGGCGCACGCGCATCGGATCGACGCGGTTGCCATTGACCTTCATCTCGTAGTGAAGGTGAGGGCCGGTCGACAGGCCTGTGGTGCCGATATAGCCGATGATCTGGCCTTGGCGGACCTTCACGCCCTTGCCGATTCCCTTGGCGAACTTGCTCTGGTGCGAGTACGACGTCTCGTAGCCATTGGCGTGGCGCAGCACGATCTGCTTGCCGTAGCCGGAGGCCCAGCCGGCCTTGGTCACGACACCATTGCCGGGCGCGATGATCGGGGTGCCGCGCGGCGCCGCCCAATCGACGCCCCAGTGCATCCGCACGTAGCCGAGGATCGGATGTTTGCGCTTGCCGAACGGCGACCGGAACACCCCATTCGGTACGGGATTGCGCAGCAGGAACTGGCGCGCGCTGCGGCCTTCGCGGTCATAATAGTCGGCGACGCCGTCCGACGACCTGAAGCGGTAATATGTACGTGCCGACCCGCCGAACGAGGCCTCCACGAACAGCAATTCGTGGCCATCGGGGGCGGCGGCTTCATCCTCGGGCAGGGCGAAGAACAGCTCGATGCGATCGGTCGGGCGGATCGCCGAACGGAAATCGACATCGGCGGCCACCATCCTGACGATGTCGGCGGCCATGGTGTCGGGCAGGTCGTAGGACAGGACGCTTCTGTAAATCGCGTCGTAGGCGCTCGGCATTTCGCGGTTGGCGACAACCGGCGCGCCGAGTTCGCCATCGCGGCGGCGCATCACGCCAGGATCGACCGGCTCGGGCGCCGGCACGTATTGGCGGCGGTCGTTCAGCGCGATGGTCAACTGGTGGTTCGCCCCCGAATAGACCGACGCCCTGACGATGTCGGCGCCGTCTTCGGTCGCCTGCAGGCCGAGCCGGATAGCGTGCCCGGATTTCAGCGATTTTGCCTGCAGCAGCGTTTCGAGCGCGGTGGCCATGTTGGAGGCCTTGCCGTAGCCCGTCTCGGCGAGCAGCACGCCGATCTCGCCGGCGTCGTTCAGTTCGATCAGATCTTCGTCGAAGGCGGCGAAGCCGGGCTCGCTTCGGTTGTTGGCGGCGCGCGCGGCAACCGACATGTTCTCGGGCACGACCTTGGCCGCCGTGGCGAGGCCGAGGCCGGTGACAAGGCTGGGATCGCTGATGCCGAAGCGGAACGGGTCGATATAGTGCAGCGAGGCCAACTGGACCGTTCCATCGGTCAGGATGGCGGCGGTCTCGCGCACGATTTCCTCGGCCTCCGCGTCGCTGAGCGCCAGCGGGTCTTCGGGGATTTCCTCATCGAAGTCGAAGGAGGCGAAACGGACTTCGACCTCGGTCTCGACATTGGCGCCGTAGATAATGCTCTGCGTGTCATCCTCGAGGGGTTCCGGTTCGGAGCCATCGGAGAAGATGTTGAGCGGATTGAAGGCTGGATAGTCCTTGTCGGTGTTGTGACCGGCGGCAAGCGCGATGTGGACATGCTCGAACGGCTTGGTGCGGATCACGTCGCTGTCGCCGACCCGGGTGATCATGGAGACGTCCATACGCCGGCGGTCCGACAATTCGGCCTTCAGCGATGCGGGTATAAAGACGCGCGGTCCCTTCTCGGCGATCTCGTTCTCGTCATAAATGCTGAGCTGATCTGATGTCGCGACTTCGGCCGGTACGGCGAGCAACTCGCGACCGTCCAGGGCGGCAAACAGCGCGGCACTCATCAGGATCGTGGAAGTGAGCCCGGTCAGCGCGGTGCCGCTCAACCAGCGCAGCGAAACTTCCCGCCGGTCCGGCAGGCTCTTTCGGTCGCTCCCGAGCATGGGCGGC